>JBDROR010000210.1:0-13126 GCA_043809805.1 bacterium | reverse complement strand
GACCGACGGCAAAAATCTTTCCCCGGTCGGGGCGCGGGGGTGCCTCGCCCCCCCATTCCGGGCGACCCACCGGGTCGCCCCTACAGCTCGGAATAACAACGAATCTGGATTCCCGCCTTCGCGGGAATGACGGGACTTCCCAATATTCGCCTATATTCCATCGGCATTACTTTAACAAATTTCGTTATTTCGGATTCAAAACTATCCAGTATCTTTTTTGCTATTGGGCTTTGAGTATATTTATAATGATTTGAAATTAATTTTTCTATTATTGCTGAATCTTCCTTCTCTAACTCTTCCAGCTTAACCATATCCATATTGCATTTATCTTTAAATCCCCCACGTTCCCCCTTTGATAAAGGGAGATTATCATAAACATAGGCAATCCCGCCCGACATCCCGGCGGCAAAATTTCTTCCTGTTTTTCCCAAAACAACCACTCTCCCGCCTGTCATATACTCACAGCCGTGGTCACCCACGCCTTCAACCACCGCGTATAGCCCGGAGTTTCGAATACAAAACCGTTCGCCGGAAACACCGCGGATATAAGCCTCGCCTGATATCGCTCCATAAAACGAGGTGTTCCCAATAATAATATTTTTTTCCGCAGAATAACCGCATTTTTTATCGGGATAAATAATAATATTCCCGCCTGAAATACCTTTCCCTACATAATCATTTGCCATACCCTCCAATTCAAAAGTTACTCCCTTTGCCAAAAAAGCCCCGAAACTCTGGCCGGACACACCGTTAAATTTACAGTAAATCGTATCAGCCGGCAAACCTTCCTCACCATATTTTTTGCAAATCTCGCCGCTCAACATCGCCCCGGCTGCTCTGTTAATATTTTCTATTGGCAAATTAATCTTAACTTGTTTTCCTTCGCTTAAAGCGGGTTGTGAAAGCTTAATCAACTTTCGATCTAAAACATCACCAATTTTATGGTCCTGTGGGACGGTATAAAATCGTCCTACATTTTTCGGCATATCGGGTTTACCCCGCCCCTCTTCAATTCGCAATGTTTCCAATGCCCCCTCATGGCAAGAGGGGCGGGGTTTATATAAAATACGGGACAAGTCAAGCCCTTTTGCCTTCCATGGAAGAACAACTTCATTAACCTCTAATAATTGTGTTTCACCGATCAGTTCATCCACTTTTCTTATGCCAAGTGAAGCCATAATTTCACGGAGTTCCCGCGCGACAAAATGAAAATATGTTACTATGTCTTCCGGCTTGCCTCTGAATCTATTTTCTAAAAGTTCATCCTGGGTGGCTATCCCCACCGAACAATTGTTAAGATTGCAATGCCTGAGCATCGCACAACCTAAAACAATTAAAGCCGAAGTGCAAAAACCGTATTCTTCCGCGCCTAAAATTGCCGCAACGGCTACATCCCTGCCCGTACGAAACTGTCCGTCTGTTTGTAGTCTAACCCGGCCGCGAAGATCATTTAAAACGAGTGTTTGATGTGTTTCGGACAATCCTAATTCCCACGGCATACCCGCATGCTTAATTGAACTTAAAGGAGACGCGCCCGTCCCGCCATCCCCGCCGGAGATTAAAATCATATCCGCATGTCCCTTTGCCACACCCGCGGCAACTGTCCCAACGCCAATCTCAGAAACCAATTTCACACTAATGCTCGCGCGCGGGTTAGCATTTTTTAAATCAAAAATTAACTGCGCCAAATCTTCGATCGAATAAATATCATGATGAGGCGGAGGCGAAATTAATGTTACCCCCGGCGTGGTGTATCTAGTTTTAGCAATAATCGCGCTTACTTTATGCCCCGGAAGCTGGCCGCCTTCACCCGGTTTCGCGCCCTGCGCGATTTTAATCTGGATTTCATCCGCGTTAACCAAATAATTAGTCGTTACGCCAAACCGTCCTGAGGCAACCTGTTTGATCGCACTGCGGGCGGAATCGCCATTATGACTTGGAATAAATCTTCGCGGGTCTTCTCCACCTTCACCGGTATTTGACTTGCCGCCAATTCTGTTCATCGCAATAGCTAAACTTTCGTGAGCTACGCGGCTTATTGAACCAAAACTCATCGCGCCTGTGGCAAAACGTTTGAATATACTTTCCACCGGTTCAACTTCTTCAAGGAGGATTAATCCCCCTCTTTCCCCCTTTAATAAAGGGGGATTTTCAGATGTTTCCCCCTTTGGAAAAGGGGGATTAAGGGGGATTTTTTTAAATTTTAATAAACTTCTCAATGTTGTAGGATTCTTAGATTGATCATTAATCATGCCTGCAAACTCTTTATACTTCTGATAATCCTCATTTTTAACCGCATCCTGTAAAGCTGCAATAGTTTCTGGATTCCACAGATGGAATTCGCCGTCTCTTTTCCACTGGTATTGTCCTCCGCCTGGAAGAATGTTTCGTGATGCCTCAGTTATGTAGCCGCAGGCTTTAGCCTGCGCCCGTTTACTTCGCAGGCTAAAGCCTGCGGCTACATGCCTTAAAATAGCCTCTTCAGCAATGATTTTCAGGCTTGCCCCGCCTATCCGCGAAACGGTCCCTGCAAAACTTTTATCGATAATTTCTTTGCTTAATCCAATCGCCTCGAAAACCTGCGAGCCTTTATAACTCTGCAAAGTGGAGATTCCCATTTTTGAAAGTATCTTTAAAATACCTTTATTTACCGCTTTAATATAGTTATCCAAAGCTATTTTTTTATCCATAGTTAGCTCATTTTCCTTGAACAACTCCTTAATGGTCTCATACGCCAGATATGGATTAACACAATCCGCGCCATAACCGAATAAAAGCGCGAAATGATGGATTTCTCTCGGCTCGCCGCTTTCAACAATAATACTAATTTGTTTTCGTAAACTTTTTTTGACAAGATAATGGTGCACCGTTCCTAAAGCCAGAAGCATAGGCAAAGGGGCATAATTTTCATTAACCCCGCGGTCACTTAAAACAATAAAAGTATATCCCTCCTTAATTGCCTTTTCCGCCTTTCCCCCAATTTCATTTAAAATCTTTTCAAAGTCTGCTTCATCATTCACCTTAAAAAGTATAGAAATAATCTTAGTTTTAAAACCACTATCATTAATTTTTATAATCGCGGAGAGTTCCTCATTGGAAAGGATCGGCTGTTTAATCCTCAATTTGCGGCAATGAATCGTCCCTTCTTCAAAAATATTCTTTTCCGGGCCAAGATAGCTTTCCATACTCATAACAATCTCTTCCCGGATTGGATCAATCGGTGGATTTGTAACCTGAGCAAAAAGCTGTTTAAAATAATTATACATAAGCTGCGGTTTCTTTGATAAAACGGCAAGAGGCGTGTCATTGCCCATTGCCCCTGTTGGTTCCTGCGCGGTCTCAGCCATCGGTTTTATTATTACCCTTAAATCCTCACGAGTATAACCAAAAGCCTTTAAATTTTTTAGAAGGTTAGTATCCGACAATCTGTCATTTCGACCAGCCAATCTTGTCATTTCGACCGAAGGGAGAAATCCTTCTTCCGTAGGGGCAGCCCTGTGTGGCTGCCCTCTTTTATCAGGGCGACCACATAGGGTCGCCCCTACAACAGATTCCTCGCTCCCGCTCGGAATGACAAATACTTCGTTCGGAATGACAACAAGCCGCTCGGAAGGGTAATCCTCCACACCAAATGATTCCAAACTCAACATATTTTCTTCAAGCCACCGTCCATAAGGATGTAAAGACGCTGTTTTTTCTTTTACTTCAGCGTCATCAATAATTTTACCTAATTCGGTATCAATAAAAAACATTTTCCCCGGTTCAAGACGGCCTGAAACAAGAATGTCTGACGCAGGGATATCCAACACACCCATTTCCGAAGCCATAACAACTAAATCCTTTTTTGTTATAATATAGCGGGCCGGCCTAAGGCCGTTTCTGTCCAACACCGCCCCAATTTTTATCCCGTCGGTAAACGCGACCGCCGCAGGGCCATCCCATGGCTCCATAAGGCACGCATGATATTTATAAAAATCTCTGACTTTTTCATCCATTAAATCATTATGTTCCCACGCACTCGGAATAAGCATCATCATTGCCTCAGGCAATGATCTTCCAGCCAAAACCAAAAGCTCAAAAACATTATCAAGGACAGCTGAATCACTTCCCCCGGGAACAATAACAGGGAACGTTTCCCTCAATTTTTCCCCAAATAATTTACTTTTTAAAAGCCCCTCTCTCGCCCGCATCCAGTTAATATTCCCTCTTAAGGTATTTATTTCACCATTATGGGCTAAATACCTGAAAGGCTGGGACAAATCCCATGTCGGGAATGTATTGGTGCTGTAACGGGAATGAACCAGACAAAGAGCGCTTCTTAAATCATTTTCTTTTAAATCAAGAAAGAAATTTTCCACTTGAGACGGCATTAGAAGCACTATGTATGAAAATGTAAAGCTTGAAATATTAGTAATATAAAAAAATGACTTTTGTTGAATATTTGAATCGCGGATTATATTCTCAATCTTCTTTATTATAATATAATGGGTTCTTTCAAAGGCCAAGGGCGATTAATGAATCGCCCCTACATTTTCCCCAATAAATATCTGTTCAATTACCGGTTCACTCTCCTGAGCAGTCTTTCCAATGCCGCTATTATCTAATGGAACTTTACGCCAACCTAAAAGAAACTGTCCTTCCTCTTCTAATACTTTAGAAAAAACGTCCTTGCAAAATTGATAATCTTTTAACTCTGCCGGTAAAAAAACAAGCCCTGTTCCATAATGGCCTTCCTCAGGTAGTTTAATTTTTAATTCCGCGGCCTTTCTGACAAAATATTCGTGCGGCATCTGGATTAAAATTCCCGCGCCATCTCCGGTCTTCGGATCAGCACCAGTCGCCCCGCGATGCGTTAGGCGCCGCAAAACTTCCAAGCCTTGTTTAACAACCTGATTCGACTTTTCCCCTTTGATGTTACAAACAAAACCTACACCGCAGGAATCATGTTCAAACCGCGGGTCATAAAGGCCGTATTTTTCTAGTTTTTGATTATTGTTCATATTTAACCTATATATCAAAATACAAATAAAACTCATACGGATGCGGCCGCATATTGACAGCATCAATCTCTTTTTTATACTTATATTCCAACCAGATATCTATTACATCTTTAGTAAATACTCCACCCTCAAGCAGGTATTTATGATCTTCCTCTAAAGCTTTTAGGGAACGGAATAAAGAGCCCGGGACAGTTTGGATAGATTTTAATTCTTCCTCGTTCATCTCGAATAAATCCCTGTCTGTAGGTTTGCCCGGATCAATCTTATTTTTTATCCCATCAATCCCCGCCATAAACATCGCGCTGAAGGCAAGATACGGATTGCACGATGGATCAGGAGGCCTGAATTCGATTCTCTTCGATTTTGGGCTGTCGGAATACATTGGAATTCTCACAGCGGCTGATCGGTTTCTGGCTGAATAAACCAAATTTACCGGCGCTTCATAACCCGGGACAAGCCTTTTATAAGAATTTGTCGTCGGCGCGCAAAATGCCATTAAACTTTTCGCGTGTTTTAAAAGCCCGCCAATATAGTATTTTGCAGTTTGAGATAAAAGAGCATATCCATCCTTATCATAAAAAAGATTAATTCCATTTTCCCAAAGGCTTTGATGACAGTGCATTCCCGAACCATTGTCGCCAAAAAGCGGCTTTGGCATAAATGTAGCTACCATATTATTTTTCCTGGCCATGTTTTTAATGATATATTTATAAAGCATTAAATTGTCGGCCATCTTTGTTAACGTATCAAATTTTATATCAATCTCACACTGGCCGGCTGTAGCAACTTCGTGGTGATGAACTTCAATTTTAATCCCAGCCTCTCTCATTTTCAGAATCATTCTGCTCCTTAAATCCTGCAATGAATCATGCGGAGGCACAGGAAAATATCCTTCTTTAAAACGGATTTTATAACCTAAATTCAATTTTTCATCACGGCCGGTATTCCAGTCACCTTCATCCGAATCAATAAAATAATATCCTGAATTCTCGTTCTGGTCAAAACGGATATTATTAAAAAGAAAAAATTCCGCCTCAGGCCCAAAATAAATCGCGTCGGCAATACCTGACTTTTTAAGATATTCTTCCGCCTTTTTGGCAATATATCTGGGGTCGCGGCTATAAGGTTTACGCGTTAACGGATCATAAATATCACAAATAACGCTCATCGTGGGAACTTCACAAACCGGATCAACAATGGCTGTTGAAGGATCCGGAATCATGATCATATCCGATTCCTGAATTTTTTGAAACCCGCGGATTGACGAGCCGTCAAAACCAATTCCATCAGCCCATATTGAACGGGTAATGTCTTCCTGTTCCAACAGTTCCGACGCCGGAACGGAAAAATGCTGCCATAATCCCGGCAAATCATTAAATTTTAAATCGACGATCTGAATGTTTTTTTCTTTAATCATTTTTAGAACATCCCTTGCCGCCTTTTCATTAAACGCGCCGTTTTTAAGCGGATTGCTTGTCATTATTTTTTCCTCCTTAAATTTACCTTCTTTTTATTTTATTAATATAAATTTTATCCAATTGCTTTAAACCCGCGCTCTTCAGTACGGATACGCACACATTCGTTTAAATCCAAAACAAAAATTTTACCATCGCCTGTTTCACCAGTTTTCGCGCCTTTTGTAATTGCCTTAATAGCCGGTTCCAAAAAATTATCATTAACAGCGATTTCAAGACGTATTTTTCTCAAAAGGTTGCCAGTCTCTTTAGCGCCGCGATAAACTTCAGTTACACCCTTTTGACGGCCGTGTCCCAGAACTTCGCTTACAGTAATAAGGTTTACCTCCGCTTTGTAAAGTTCTTCTTTAACTTTCTCTAATTTATATGGTTGAATAATGGCTATAATCAATTTCATTGCCCCCCCTTTTTTACTCCAAAATTGTATATGCTCTTTCATGGTGCTGAGTCAAATCAAGCCCTATAAGTTCTTCTTCCTCGCTCACCCTCATGCCAACCAACAAATCGACCACTTTATAAATAATCACAGTCAACACACAAGAATACAGGATCGTGACTAAAACTGTTATTGCTTGTGTTAAAAGCTGTCTTGGATTGCCAAAAAATAAACCGTCCGCGCCATTTGAGTTTACCGCTTTAGAGGCAAATAACCCTACAGCTAATGAACCCCAGATACCTCCTACACAATGGACACCAAACACATCCAGTGAATCATCATACTTTAACATAGGTTTAATTATACTCACGGCGATAAAACACAACACGCTAACCAGTATCCCAATAATTATTGCCGATATGACATTCACAAAACCCGCGGCAGGAGTGATAGCAACTAAACCTGCAACGATACCACTAGCGGTTCCAAAAATAGTAGGCTTGCCATTTTTTAGCCATTCAATAACTGCCCAGCTTAATCCGGCGGCCGCTGCCGAAGTATTAGTCACAACAAACGCGTTAACCGCCAGTCCATTAGCCGACAAGGCACTGCCCGCGTTAAACCCAAACCATCCAAACCATAATAAACCCGTCCCCAAAACTATAAAAGGTAAGTTATGCGGCGTTGGCATATTGTGTTCTATGTTTTTACGCCTGCCTATTAAAACAGCGGTAACTAAAGCGGCAGCGCCCGCGCTTATATGAACAACTGTTCCGCCCGCAAAATCAAGCGCGCCCATATTCCTAAACCACCCGCCGATTCCCCATACCCAATGACAAACAGGATTATAGACAAAAGTTGCCCATAATATCGTGAACAAAAGGAACGCGGGAAATTTCATTCTCTCGGCAAAAGCCCCTATAATCAGAGCAGGCGTAATTATCGCGAACATTGCCTGATAAATCATAAATGCCTGGTGAGGAATTGTCGCGGCGTAATCCGCATACGGTTCAAAACCCACTCCATTTAAACCAAACCACTGAAGCCCTCCCCAAAAACCTGTCCCAGGGGCAAAAGATAAACTATAACCATAAAGAACCCATTCAATACTTATCACGCATAAAATTATAAAACACTGCATTAATATACCCAGAATATTTTTTCTCCTGACCATCCCTCCGTAGAAAAATGCCAGGCCCGGAGTCATTAACATCACTAATGCCGCCGAAATTAAAACAAACGCTGTATCACCCGAATTTATCATTTCATTCCCCTTTAAATTTCGAGGTTTTGACGCCAAAATAAAAAAGGCGCCCCTTTTTTATCCATCACTGGATCAAAAAGAACGCCATCGTTCCCCAAAAAAAATGTCTCCCCGCAGTTTTATCTACGAGAAGACAACTATGTCTCATTCAATACTTCTTTGTATTTACATGTTAAACTATACCATAAAATTAATTTTTGTCAAGAAAAATATGCGTTAACCCTCAATTTACCCAATTTTCTATTTTTAAGAGTTTTACCCTTCTAAATTCTCTGGTATTATTCGTCACAAGAATCCCATCATTAACAATAACTGTTGATGCTATTAATAAATCATTTGGCCCAATTAAATCGCCTTTTTTCTCTAATTGTGATCTTATCTGGGAATAAACTACAGCCGAATTATTATCAAAACTTACTATTTCATACGGAAATAAAAAATCATTTACTTTTTTAATATTTTCTTTTACCTTTACACTTTTTTCCGCTCCATATAACAATTCCCCCTTAACTATTGAAGCAATTTTTATATCACCAGGGTTATGTTTTTTTAATTTCAACAATAATTTTTCAGATATCCCTTTTAAAAAATATATACAGATATTTGTATCCAAAAAATATTTCACACTTTTTCTCTTTTTATATCATTTTTAAACAAAAGCCCCTTTGGCTTAATAAATTTATTATCATTGATAGAGCCGTATAAATTAAAATAATTATCCGGCCAATTATTATTCAATGCGTTTTTTACTTTCTTATTAACCCATTTTGAAATAGATAAGTGTTCTATATCAGCTATTTTCTCTATTTTATCCAATATATCTTGGTCAATATATAATGAAATCTGCGGCATTGTTTATCCCTTTTTTAAAACAAGTTTATTATATTAAAAAATAAAAATAATATCAAGTATAAAAACTGTGCTCTAAATAATTAACCACTGATAAACACAGATACCCACAGATAAATTTAATAACCATTCAGCATCCTTTTTATTTCAATTTTGGGATTGGCAAAATTAATTATAAGGCCGAAACGTTTTTCACACGCCTTAAGATAGTTCATCAACTGTGCCTTATGAATTTCATCAATGTTCCTCACAGTTTTTAACTCAACAATTATTTCCTGCTCAATAAAAAGATCGCAAAAATATTCTCCAACAATACTATTTCCATAATAAACATTCAAATTTTTCTGCTGTTCGACTTTTAATCCCTGTTTAGTCAATTCAATTACCATAGCATTTTCATAGACCTTTTCTAAAAATCCACATCCCAGACTATTTGAAACAATAAACGCACACCCGATTATTTTTTCAGTAACTAAATTAGCTTTATTTTCTGTCATCTGTGTTCATCCATGTTAATCTGTGGTTCATTCTTAATCCCCATGGAACAGATTATCTGCCAGCAATTCCGCGATCTGAACGGCATTTGAAGCCGCGCCTTTTAAAAGATTATCGCTGACAATCCACATATTCAATCCATTAGGTATCGACTCATCCTCACGGATACGGCCGACAAAAACTTCATATTTATCTTCAGCGTTTATTGCCAGCGGATAAATATTTTTTGACGGGTCGTCTTCAACAATAATTCCGGGAGCGTTTCTAAGAATATTTTGCGTTTCTTCTTTCGTTAATTTTTTTTCTGTTTCAATATTCACACTCTCAGAATGACTCCTGAATACCGGCACGCGGACAGTCGTAGCCGTAACCCGTATTGAATCGTCCTCCATTATTTTTTTTGTCTCATCAACCATTTTCATTTCTTCTTTTGTGTAACCATTTGGCATAAAAACATCAATATGCGGCAAGCAATTAAACGCAATTTGATGAGGATATACTTTAGGTGGATATTTCCCTTTATTAAACAGGGCTTTTGTCTGTTCCAAAAGCTCAATTATTGCCTTTGTACCTGTCCCTGAGACCGCCTGAAAAGTAGTAGCAACAATTCTTTTTATTTTAGCCTTATCATGAATAGGTTTTAAAGCGACTACCATTTGTATTGTGGAACAGTTTGGATTAGCGATAATTCCGTTATGTTTTTTTATCATATGCGGATTAACTTCAGGCACAATCAGAGGAACATCTTTTTCCATGCGAAAGGCGCTTGAATTATCAATCACCACTGCCCCTGCCTTAGCCGCAATCGGAGCAAATATTTTACTCCGTTCCGCGCCCGCCGAAAAAAGTGCGATATCAACCCCTTTAAATGAATCTTCTGTTAATTCCTGAACAAGGGATTCCTTCCCCTGAAAAATTATCTTCTTCCCTACTGAACGCGATGACGCCAAAGGCAGAATATTTTTGACAGGAAATTTCCTGCGCTCCAACGCTTTAAGCATCTCCTGCCCAACAGCCCCTGTCACGCCAACCACCGCCACATTAAAATTTTTTGACATACAGCTCCTTTTCCATAGGATAACAGGATACATTATATCAAAAATTGTTTTCACTTCAACCAATTTTTAAGCATGATTTTTAGTAACCATTTAGCGGATTGGAATTGGTATGAAATCCCCCTTTGAAAAAGGGGGAAATAGGGGGATTTTTTAATAAAATTCATCAAATCCCTCTTAATCTCCCTTTTCTAAAGGGAGAAATTAAGATTTGTTCCAATCCGCTAAATGGTTACAGGATACATCTATTCACCATTCACGTTTTACGTTTTACGATTATTTTGCATTATATCAAAAGTCACCTTCCCTTCAACCAATTTTTTAAAGCCTTAAGGCTAAATGTATTCAATACATCTTTATTCTCAAGCCACCCCCTGCGTGCGACGCCAACACCAAATTTCATCATCCATAACTGGCCAATATTATGGGCATCTGTCCCTATTGCCAGTTTCGCGCCGATTTCTTTTGCCCGGCGGGAATTTATATCGTTTAAGTCAAGGCGCTTATAATAAGCGTTAATTTCAAGTGCTATATTTTTCCCCGCGGCCTTATTAATAACCTTTTCAATATTAATCTGATACGCGTCTCGCTCGCCAATCAAACGGCCGGTAGGATGCGCAAAAATCGAAACATACGGATTATCCATCGCGTCAAGCGCTCGTCCGGTCAGCCTATCTTCGTCTTGTTTAAACCCAGAATGAATCGAGGCTATAACAATATCGAGTTTCTTTAACAAATTATCAGGAAAATCCAGGCCGCCATCATTTTTAATATCCACCTCACTTCCCTTAAGAATCGTAATACCTTTAATTTCTTTATTCACCGCGTCTATTTCTTCAATTTGTTTTTCTAATTTTTCCACAGTCAAGCCATGCCCGATATGAAGCGATTGTGAATGGTCAGTAATCGCGATGTATTCATAACCCATTTTTTTGCCGGCATCGGCAATTTCTCTGAGTGAATTAATGCCGTCGCTGTAACGTGAATGGACATGGAGATCGCCGCGGATATTTCTATTTTCAACAAGATTAGGCATTTGCCCTTTAACGGCAAACTCTATTTCTCCGCGATCTTCACGCATTTCCGGCGGGACTAATGGAAGATTTAATAATTTATAAATTTCATCTTCGCTTTTCCCGCCAAGCCTCTCTTCCCCGCGAAACACCCCATATTCATTAACCTTTAGCCCAATTTTTTTCGCCATCTCCCGAAGTTTGATATTATGATTTTTCGATCCCGTAAAATACTGAAGCGCGGAACCAAAACTTTCTTCAGGGACAAACCTCAAGTCCACCTGAATTCCACCGTCAACCCGAACACTCCCCTTGGTTTCTCCTGATGCCAAAACCTCTTTAACTCCGGGATACTTTTTAAAATGTTCGATTATTTGGCGCCCGCTTTTACCTGTAACTAAAATGTCAATGTCGCCTATTGTCTCTTTCATCCGCCGCAGACTGCCCGCGGGAATCGCCTTCTCTATTTCTTTTAGCAAGAAAAGATATTCCAAAATATTTTCAACAATCGGGAAAGCCGATCCCAAAGAAATTCTCCCTTTATTGCTCTCAAATATTTCAACCCCCCTCGCGATATTTTCTTCTTTTTTTTCTCCAAAACCTTCAAGCTCGCACAGTCTTCCGTCATTTATCGCTTTTTTTAAATCATCAATATCTTTTATTCCCAATTCTCTGTTTAATTTAGATACTCCCTTCGGGCCTAACCCGGGAACAGATAATAAACTCACTAAACCATCAGGAACTTCTTTTTTTAACTCTTCATACCGTTTAATCTTTCCCGTATTGAGAAATTCCTCTATTTTTTCAATCATGCCGCTGCCAATGCCCGCAATTTCTTTGAGTTTACCTTGTTTGTCAATTTCTTCTATATCCTCAGATAAATCCTGAAGTATACGCGAGGCTTTACGGTAAGCATTTATCCTGAATATATTTTCCCCTTTTAATTCCAAAATATCGGCAATATGCTCAAAAAGAACGGATATTTCGCGATTTTTCACTTTACCCCCCCCCAATCCGGTACCAACATCCTAATTAAATTGTTGGGTTGCGCTTCGCTTAACCCAACCTACAAATCTACCCTCTTTTACAGGGCGACCACATAGGGTCGCCCCTACAATAGATTATGTTTCCAATTTATTTTATAAAACAGTTGACAATATATTATTAATCTGGTATACTTTTTGTTTAAAATTACTTAAAAGAAAGGTCAAATATGCCAATACATCAATCACCAATAAAACAAATACGTAAAGATAAAGGGAGACGCCTGCAAAACAAGCAAGCAAAATCCGCTTTAAGGACAGCCATCAAAAAAATCTATTCTGCTTCAACTCAGGATGAAAAACAGAATAATTATAAAGCGGCTGTAAAATTATTAGATCGAACCGCGCAAAAAAAGACTATCCATTGGAAAAATGCCGCCCGTAAAAAATCACGGTTAGCGCTTTATTTAAATGGTATACTTGGCACGGCCATAAATTGAGCTTTTTGCAGGGGTGATTTTGTGGCGAAACAAAGGAATATTTTTCCGACGTAGTTTCTGCTACGTTGGGAAAATATTCCAAAGTTGCAGCCTAAAAGCACCCCTGCCCTTTGGGG
>JBDROR010000209.1:0-26832 GCA_043809805.1 bacterium | reverse complement strand
TTAATTAGAGAAATAAAAGATTATAGAAAAGATAAACTTTATAAAACACAATTGACTACTTATATAAAAGCTGGAAATGTTATGTCTAAACCGGATGAAATTGAGTCTTTGTCTTTTGCTCTAAACCTCTTGGAAGTCGCGAGACTGGAAAAAAGAAATTTTAATGTGATAATTTCAAAAGATACATTGGGGGATAAAACATTTATATTTAAAAATAATGGTGAGGTTGAAATATTTGAAAATGACCAGTCATATAAATTCCCAGCGTTGTATGGTTCGGTATCTTTTGTTGTCGATTTATTGTCAGGGCCGGTCCCTCCAAAGCCGAAGTTTTCCTTAAAATTAAGTTTTGGTTCTAGCCCTAGCCCTAGCTCTAGTCCTAAAAAAAAGAAAATTTTCAAAAAGCCCGCGACGCTTATTAAATTCTCTTAATTCTATAATCATTTTTATAATTTTACATACTGAATGTTTAGTCTTAAATTTTTATTATTATATTTCGTAATTTTTTTTATTTATATTAATTTTAAATTGTCATTGCTTTTGCGTTTTGTAGAGTACGGAAAACGATTGGCAAAACATAAAAAAGAGAATAAATTAGATTGTGTACAATTAGAGGCAGAGCGAAAAGCGCAGGAAATAAATGAGATTGAGTTAAAAATGTGGTATGAGGACAGTGTTTTTAGGAAGGTTTCAGAGATCGAATATTCAGAAAAATTAGCAAGAAGCAAATATGAGATATTTTTAAGAAAGAGCCTAAAGCAAAAACCACCAACTGAACCTGAAGATGAACCGGATGGTGAAAATGAAATAATAAATGAGCCTCTTTTTAGAATAAAATTAAAGAAGTAGGGGCTTTCGCTCGGAACGAACAATAGACAAGTGTTAAATAGATGTTAATTTTTTAGCGTTAAGAATTTTATTAATCTCTTCCAATCCTGTCCCGCCTATTTTTTTGTGTTGCATAATCGCTTCCGCTATAACCAAAATATTTTTAATATCTTTTAATTCTAACTCACTAAACAGTATTTTATCCCAATTGTCACGGGCGATAAAAGACCATACTTCCCCTAAAATCCAATGTAAAGTCTGAGTATCGGTGTATGTGAATTCTTTCCAATCATTTCCTAATTTTTGTCTAATTTTTTCAATACTTTGTTCCACTACCCGGCCGCGTCTAAGATGGAACGACTTTATACCTAATTCTTCGTCTGAAATATTGTTTTCCATAAATTTCTCCTCTATGTTTTTATTCGACAATATTTTAATTCAAATTTAACATGCTGTCAACCTCAAACTTCTTGTCATTCCGAGCGGAGCGAGGAATCTTATACTAGGTTCAATTTAGGAAAGATTTCTCCTTTCGGTCGAAATGACAAGATTGTACGGTCGAACTTATTATAAAATGGTTGACTGATCGCCCTAATAATAGTAAAATCTTTCCATTTGAATACAATGGAAATAATATTTTTATCGGATATATTCATAATTTTGTCGGTTTTTTTAGCATATATTTTAATCAAAAGCGTGTTTTTTATTAAAGTTTATAATTATGCTAAGGAACTGGTTAAAGGAGGGTTGTAGTTGCGAATATTATTTTATTCATCATTATTGTTCCTCGGTATTTATTTTCTGGCCTTGCCGGCGGTAACACAGACAAGCTCATCCAGTTTGGAAAATGTTTTTAAAAACAATAAAGAATTTAGTGAAAGTGAAGGCAATGTAAAACTAAAAATGGTTACCAGAGTTGTGGCAGGTGCTGTTTTAATAGTTGGAATGTTAAGCACAATTGCTGTGCAATTCAAATTAATCACTATGGGTTTAGGAACGGTTGCTGAAAAACCGGAAACATTGGGCGGTTTAATTATATTAATGCTTTTGCCTGAAACAATTGTTTTATTAAGTTTTGTTATTTCGACCCTTTTAATTTTATTGTAAAAAAAATGAACCACAGAGATCACAGAGAAAAATTAAGAATTTCTCCGTGTTCTCAGTTGGGTTGGGGAAAAGTGAACGGGTGAACGAGTTTAACTCGCTAACCCACTCACTAAAAATGGGCTTGCTACAGAAGATAAAGATTAATAATTTGAGGGTACAGAGGGAAGGTTTCTCTGTGCTCTCTGTGGTTAAGTTTGGGGGGCATGGTGAATATTTTTAAGGTTGAAATTGGCTGTAAAAATAAAATGTTTGATATCTCCGGACGCGGGATTAAAAATAAAATTGGAGATTTGGGAATATCAACTGTTAAGGAAGTCATAAAATTAAAGACTTTTTATTTTGAAGGGGATTTATCTTTTGAGGAAATGGAAACTATCTGTCAAAAATTGCTGGCGGATCAAATTATAGAAAAATACGCGATAAATTCCAATTTGCTTAATGAAAAAGGATTTAAAATTGTAGAAATTAACACTAACCCCGGTGTTTTAGTCCTTTGGCGCGACGCGGTAAAAAAAGGGGTAAAAAATCTTGGGATTGAAAAATATTTCAAGGTTAGAACAGGGAGAAAATATCTGATTAAAGGCGGATTATCAAGCAAACAGCTTGATTTTGTATCAGATAAACTTCTTTATAATAAAGTTATTGAGCATAGGATGAGTGGAGAGTGGAGAGTGGAGAGTGGAAAGCGAGGAGACCCGTCATTCCCGCGAAAGCGGGAATCCAGTAAAACTACAAAACTAGATTCCCGGCAAAACCCCAGCTATATTTTTACGGAAGTGCCTCTTCTAAATTCAACCGATGAAGAATTATTAAAACTTTCGCAAAATCGCCTTTGGCTTGATTTAAAGGAAATGAAGGCGGTCCAAAGTTATTTCCAAAAACTGGGGCGTAATCCTACAGATGTTGAATTGGAACATATTGCGGCCGCATGGGGAGAACACTGTGTCCATAAAACATTTAAGGCTGATATTATTTTTAATGGAAATAACGCTGGCAGCCTTTTTAAGATGATTAAAAATGTCACGTATAAATTAAACCGTGATTTTTGTTTGTCTGTTTTTAACGATAATTCAGGCGTTATTAAATTTGATAATGATTATGGAATTTGTTTTAAAGTCGAAACACATAACCGGCCGTCGGCATTGGAGCCTTATGGAGGGGCAATTACGGGAATTGTTGGTGTAAACCGCGATCCGTTTGGAACCGGATTGGGCGCAAGGCTGATTTTTAATACAGACACATTTTGCTTCGGGCCGTTAGATTATCCATATAAAAAACTGCCGGCAGGGATTCTGCATCCTAAAAGAATAATGGATGGAGTTGTCGCGGGAGTTAAAGACGGCGGAAATAATATGGGAGTCCCAACTGTCAACGGCGGAATTTATTTTGATGAGCGGTATCTTGGTAATCCCCTGGTTTATTGCGGAACCGGAGGAATCATGCCGATAGAATTCAGTCAAAAAGGCAGCCCCCTGGTTAATGATCATATTATAGTGGTTGGCGGCAGGGTCGGGCGTGATGGGTTACATGGAGCGACCTTTAGTTCAGGTGAATTAACCTCCGAATCTGAGAAAATATCCTCCGGTTCAGTTCAGATAGGTAATCCGATAGTTGAAAAGAAGATGTTTGATATTCTGCTTAAATGCCGCGATTTAAAGTTATATCGGGCAATTACCGATTGCGGTGCGGCAGGGCTTGCTTCGGCAGTCGGTGAGATGGGTGAAAAGACAGGTGTAAAAGTAGATCTCGCGAAAGTTCCATTAAAGTATAGCGGATTATCCGCGTGGGAGATTTGGTTGTCGGAGGCTCAGGAAAGAATAGTTTTAGCTGTGCCGCCGAAGAATGTTGAAAAATTGATTGAATTATGCAAGTCTGAGGATGTAGAGGCTGTTGATATTGGAATATTTACAGGGAATGGCAGGCTGGAACTTTTTTATGAAGAGCAAAAGGTATCCGACCTTGATTTTTCGTTTATAGGAAACGGCCTGCCGCAAAAGGAAATGACTGCTGTTTGGAATCCAATCGAGCCGGTATTTTTAAAATATAACCACCCTGATAATTTAACAAATTATCTCGGAAAAATTCTTTCCATGCCGAATGTTTGCAGTAAAGAGTCGGTAATACGATGTTATGACCACGAGGTTCAGGCTGGGAGCGTTATAAAGCCGCTTGTCGGCTGCGCGAACGACGGCCCGGGCGATGCCGCCGTTATTAAACCTTTGCTTAATAACAACCGCGGTATAGCGGTTTCATCGGGTATGAATCCGTTATATGGTGATATAAATCCTGAAAACATGGCCGCGTCAGCTGTAGATGAAGCTTTACGTCAAATAATCAGCGTTGGCGGCAATCCTTTTTCTAATTCGACAGGAATACTGGGTAATTATAGCTGGGGAAATCCGAATAAACCCGACCGTTTAGGCAGTTTATACCTGGCAACAAAAGGTTATACTGAGGCCTGTTTTAATTATGGTATGCCTATTATTTCAGGGAAAGATAGTTTAAATAACGAATACGCGCTTCCTGATGGGACAACAATTTGTATTCCTCCAACACTTTTAATCTCAGCAATTTCTGTTGTCCCTGATGTTAACAATTGTATTACCATGGATGTAAAGAAACCCGGCAATAAAATTTATCTTGTTGGGAAAACTTACCGAGAATTAGGCGCGTCACATTATTATCTGGTTCGCAATATTAAAGGCGGCGAGGTTCCGGCTGTTAGAATCTCTGACGGCAAATATTTAATGGCCGGCCTTCATCAGGCAATAATGAAAAAGACGGTAGTCTCATGTCATGATTGTTCTGAAGGAGGGCTGGTTGTTGCGGCCGCAGAAATGGCATTCGCGGGCGGTTATGGGATGAAATTATGCGTAAAGCATATTATTAAGTCAGATGATTTAATTTATGATGATGAGATATTATTTTCAGAATCAAATAGTAGATTTATAGTAGAAGTCCCGATTGACAAAGAAAAAGCCTTTAAACGAATAATGAAGGATATCGATTTAACTGAATTAGGGGCTGTTGCGAAGGGTTCTGGATTTGTTGTTCATGGAACGAATGATAAAAAGATAATTGAGACAGATATCTGGACCTTAAAAAAATGCTGGCAAAAAACTTTAAAAATTAAAAAAGAGTTAAAAAAATCCCCCTTTAATCCCCCTTTTGCAAAGGGGGAAAGAGGGAGATTAATACTAACAAAAACGCGAGCAGCTCCGCCGCCAAAAGCAAGGGTTTTAGTTGTTCGTGCCGCGGGGACAAACTGCGATACGGAAACCGTCTATGCCTTTGAAAGTTTAAGGGCTAAAGTGGATTTAAAGCATATAAATGAAATTGTTAGATATAAAGACTTAACTAACTATCAAATAATAGTAATCCCAGGCGGATTTTCGTATGGAGACCATATCTCCGCAGGTATGGTTTTAGCAAAGGAAATGGAGTGTTTAAAGGATAAACTTTTAGCAAAAGATAAATTAATTTTAGGGATTTGTAATGGGTTTCAGGTGCTTGTAAAAATGGGGATTCTGCCGGGCTTTCCCGGAGTAACGTTGACATGGAATACCTCGGGGACATATCAGTGTGAATGGGTTAATTTAAAGGTTAACAAAAAATCTCCATGTATTTTTACAAAAGGCATAGAATATCTTGAAGCGCCGATCGCTCATGGTGAAGGGCGTTTTATCACGGCTGATAAAACGGTTTTAAATAAAATTTTAAAAAATAATCTTCACGCCCTGCAATACCATAAATATAATCCAAACGGTTCAGAAGCCGATATTGCAGGCATCTGTAATGAAAAAGGCAATATATTCGGCCTGATGCCGCATCCGGAACGTTGTATGCAGCCTACTCAGCATCCGCGATGGACCCGCGAAGGCAAAGCGCCCGGCTGGGGAATAAAAATCTTCCAGAATGCGCTGGAGTGGTGGAAGTAACCGTCATTCCTGTTTCTCTGATTGCTCGAGGATAGACCTCAGCGAAAATTCAGGGAACCCCGTCATTCCCGCGAAGGCGGGAATCCAGAGTGTATTAAATAGTGGTAAAATATGACTTTAATTTTGAATGAAAGGGAATTGGATTTGTGATGAAATGGAGGTGCCCCCCTAAATTCCTGAGGATTAACTTTATAATTAAAAAATTAATAAAAAAAATAATAAATAAAAAACGGGCAAAGTAAAAATAAAAGCGACGTTGATGCAAAATAACACTTGGCAGAGATAGGATTATGCTAAGACAAGCCAGATTAGACGCGTCCGGGACGCTTCATCATATTCTGGATTCCCGCTTTCACGGGAATGACAAATAAAATAAGTGTCAGAATTCATCAACGTTTCTGAGCTTGGCGAAGTTCTCGGAATAAAACGGGCGGCAGCAAGTGCCGCGATGTATCGGATAAGGGAACGAATAAAAAAAAGGGGTTGGCAAGAGATATATTAGACAAAATGGACAATGTCTCTTAAACTCCCAGGATGAAATGGAAAATATGTCAAATATTGTTAAGCAAGACATTGTTGAGAAAAAGATATTATTGATTAGAGGTCTAAATGTAATATTGGATAAAGACCTTGCTGAACTTTATGACGTAAAAACAAAATCGCTTAATCTTGCAGTAAAAAGGAATATAGATAGATTTCCACAGGATTTTATGTTTCAATTATCAAAAGAAGAATTTGATAACTTGAGGTTTCAATTTGAAACCTCAAGATGGGGTGGTATTAGATATTTACCTTATGTATTTACCGAGCAGGGTGTTGCTATGCTTTCTAGTGTCCTTAACAGTAAAAGGGCAATTCAAGTGAACATTGGTATAATGCGGGTATTTGTTAATATAAGGAATTTAGTTTCTACAAATAAAGACATGTTTAACAGATTAAATCAATTGGAAGATGAAGTTCAATTACACGATAAGAAAATAAGAACGATTTTTGAAGTTATTCATAAACCATTAGATACCAAATTGCTACTACCCTGAAAACCATTTTCAAACAAAAAGGCAGTTAGGGATATTATTAGTTCTTGCGAAAAATATATTTATTGGGTAGATAAATATTTTTCAAGGGCAGGGTTAGATTGGTTATCGGAGTCAATTAATACCGGCAAAGTAAAAAACATTAAAATTTTAATGTCGTCAGAAAGGGCGAATAAGAAATTCATATCTTTGTATAAAGATTTAAAGAAAGAACTCAAAAATGATGGTGTGAAGTGTGAATTACGGGTTATAATTGACGACAAATTAAATGCTGATATTCATGATAGATGGATTATTTCAGAAAATCAATGTTATAACATGCCATCAACTGATACTGTTGCCAGGGGACAATATAGTGAAGTGAAAAGAACTTCAAATTTTCCACTATTTGATGAATGGTGGGAAGAAAGTAAAGATATTTAGAAGAACTTAAGAGGAATTAGGACAAGGGAGCGAATAAACAAAAGAGGGGCTGGGAAAAGATATATTAGACAAAAAGGGACAAGGATTAAAGATGAGCAGGTTTACCGATGCACTTGTTGTTTCTCCTTTGGCTGACGGAAAGACATGGATTTTGATGAGACCCTTTGGTTATGAAGTAGGTGCGGAAGGAAGCGGAAATATCGTTGATTGTAAAATTGGGTTTATGACGGATTTTGCGTCAATACCAAGAATTTTTTGGTGGATTTTGCCGAAATGGGGGGAATATGGTAATGCAGCCGTTATTCATGACTGGCTTTATTGGAATCAGGAACGCTCCCGCTCGGAGTCAGATAAGATTATGTTTGAGGCAATGGGGATATTGTCTGTTCCAGCTTGGAAGAAACATGCAATATATTGGATAGTCTGGATATTCGGATTTATGGCATGGAAGAGGAATAAGTTGGATAAGTCAGCGGGTTTTAACCGGATTATGTCAACTGAAAAAATCAAGGCGATTCAATTATCTGGGCGGTCGGGATTATTGAGAAGAATGGTGGAACATTATATGAAAAGTGTAATTTAATAATGGGATTATAAATAAATATATTTTTTTGCCGATAACATTAATTATTTTGTTGTTTAAACATCTGGAGGAAACATTATGAAAAAAAATATCATTGGATCTATGTCGGTATTGCTGTTTGCTTTATTGATTTTGTCAAGTTGTAATCCGTTTGAACAGGATAATGATAAACAAAATACAGGCAGTAATACAACAGGAGAAACAGGGTATACAGGGTATACAGGATATACAGAAGGGACAGGGGATACGGGCGGTACAGTTGGTGAAACTACAGGTGGAACCATTGATACAACAACTAGTGGGACAGTTGATGCGATTATTTATGCAAATAAAAATTATTTTAATAATTCAGTAGCGGGAATCGGGACCCCAACAATAATTAATTTTGAAGATGCTCCAGCCTATGGAGGAAATACCATACAGGGGAATCGGCCTTTTGACAATAATTTTTACTCAAATCAAGGTGTGATATTTGGGAATTTGATGAATTATTCTTTGTTTATTGCTCCGGGAGGGCTTTTTTGGAATCAAAACAACTCTCTTTCAGTAGGGTGTTTTCCTTTTGAGGATTCGGTTCCTTATTATAATAACGCTGACAGCATTATTATAGTCTTTGATCCACCCGTTAAAGCCGTGGGTTTTGAGATTATTGACAATGGGTCAAGAAATTTCAGCGAATATATCGACTTTCAGGATGTAAATGGTCTCACGATTAAAACTGCCGCTTTACCTGAAGATTATATGGAATATAGGGCTTTTATTGGAATCAAATCGCTTTTGACACCTATACATAAAATTTTTATTTACGAAGATGCTAATGATGGAGATGACATCAATTATGATGACATAGTATTTTATCGATAGTATCTTTATTTTTTAGTTATATTTAAAAACTCATTTTCGTTTAATATTTTTACGCCGAGTTCTTTTGCTTTTTTAAATTTGCTTCCGGGCTTTTCGCCAATTACTACAAAACTCGTATTTGAAGAAACGCTTGACGATGTCTTTCCACCTAGTTCAATGACCAGTCTTTCTGCCTTTTTACGGGAGAAAGAACGAAGTTCACCCGTAAAAACAAAGGTTTTATCTTTAAAAATTTGGGGTTCATTTTTTATAATATCCGCAGTCATTTTTAATCCGAGCTTTTTAAACTTTTTTATCAAGGCAATAGTTTTTTTAGAATGGAAAAAATGGAATACTGAGTCAGCAATAACAGGCCCAATTTCGTAAATATTTGCCAGATCTTCTAAATTAACAGTTGTTAATTTTTCTATATCCCCAAATTTCCGCGCCAGAATTAAAGCGGTTTTTTCGCCAACATGCCTGATTCCAAGCCCATAGATCAATCTTTCTAAAGACCGGTTAAGGCTTTTTTTAATTGCTGCAATAAAATTTTCCGCCTTTTTATCAGCAAAAAAATCAAGAGCAAGCAGTTTACTTTTATCCAAAAGATATAAATCACTTATATCCTTTACAAGGTTTTTTTCAACAAGTTGTGTGACAACGGCGTCGCCCAGTCCTTCTATATCCATTGCCTCTCTTTTCCCAAAATGGATTAAGTGTTCTTTTATTTGCGCGGAGCACAAAGGATTGACGCAATAATACGCGACGTCTTCGTTATCTTTAAAAACTTTTTCATTGCAGGCCGGACATTTATCGGGTAACGCGAAAGGGATTTCATCCCCATTTCTTTTCTCGGAAATTACCTTAATAATTTTTGGGATAACTTCGCCCGCTCGTTCGATAAGAACAGTGTCTCCAATTTTAACATCCAGTCGGGTAATTTCGTCAAAATTATGAAGGGTGGAGCGGGAAATAATTACTCCCGCGCATTCAACCGGATCCAATTCGGCAACAGGAGTGAGAACCCCTGTGCGTCCGACCTGAATGACGATATTATTTATCTTTGTTGCTGCCTGTGTCGCGGGGAATTTATAGGCGAGTGCCCATCTGGGATTTTTCATTGTTGACCCAAGTTTATCTTGTTGAGTATAAGAATTTATTTTAACTACCAAACCATCGATTTCATATGGAAAATTTTTACGTTTAAGTTCCCATTTTTCGCATGCGGAAATTACATCTTCAATACTATGGTAAAGCTTTGCGTTTTCGACAGGGTGAATTCCCCATTTCCCGCATTGTTTTAAAAAGTCCCTCTGGGTCAATATGTTTTTCCCGCCTTCGAGATGTCCAAAAGAATGGGCAAAAAATTTCAAAGGCCTCGCGGCTGTAATTTGAGAATCCTTTTGTCGAAGACTGCCCGCGGCTGCGTTACGCGGGTTCGAGAAAGGAGACAATTCTTTATCTAAAATAGATTGGTTAAGTTTGTTAAAATCATTTTTTTCGATATAGATTTCCCCGCGGATTTCAATAAGGTCCGGGATGTCTTCATTTTTTATTAAAAAAATCCCCCTCTTTCCCCCTTTTCCAAAGGGGGATCCAGGGGGATTTAGAACAAGCGGGATAGTTTTTATGGTTTTTACATTCAGGGTAATATCCTCTCCGGATTCTCCGTCGCCGCGTGTCAGTCCCATTTCTAAATGTCCTTTTTTATATCGAAGGGCACAGCTAACTCCATCGATTTTGGGCTCAATAATATATTCCTTTTTTTCATCCCTTAAGATTTTATTAATTCTTTCTTCCCAAGCGATAATTTCTTCCCGATTGTAACTATTTTCAATTGAAATCATTGGTTTAAGATGTTTTCTGCTTATAAATTCATTTGAAATATTCGGTGTGATTCTTTGAGTAGGGGAGTCGGGAGTGATAAATTCGGGATGTTGGCTTTCTAAATTTTTTAATTTTTCCAGCAGCGAATCATATTCTTTATCTGAAATTATAGGCTGGTTGAGGATGTAATATTTATAATCGTTTGAGCGTATTTTATCACGCAATTTTTCGATTTTTTTTTTGTGGTTTATCTTTTTGCTCATAGATGATTTATAGAATAATTACTTTCTATCCGTCATTCCCGCTAAGGTTTTAGCACAATTTTTAAGGATTTTTTCGCGTCTGAGGCAATCTTAAATCCCTTTTGGATATCTTCCAATGGGAGTATATGTGTTATCATTTCCTTGACATTTATTTTTTTATTCTTAATTAGTTTTAAAGATTCTTCCAGATCAACAGGGGCCGCGCCATACGAGGATATTAAGGTTATTTCATTTCTCCAAAAATCCACTGTCGGGATTTTTATGTCTACATTTGGAATTGCGAACAATAATATAACGCCTTTTTTGTCTATACATTTAAAAGTTTGTTCCACCGCGCGGATTGCGCCTGTGCAAATTATTATTTTGTCCGCTTTAATATCGATATTTTGATTCGCGTGTAAGACTTTATCCGCGCCCGAAATTTTTGCCCTATTTAATCTAAATTCATTTATATCAACGGCAACGACTTTTGCCCCTTTAAATTTGGCTAATTCAATATTCAATAAACCCGAAACACCGCATCCCAATACCAAAACAGTCTGCCCTTTTTTTACGTCAATTATCCTCTGGCCTCTTACCACACAGGCAAGCGGTTCAATCATTGTCCCTTCCTCGAAGGAAACACTTTTGGGCAATATATAAGTGCCGGTATCAACGTTTATTTTTGGGACTCTGACAAATTCGCTGTAGCCGCCGGGGTAATAGTTGCCTTCGTGCAGGACACTGCATGCAGTATGGTTATTTGAGAGGCAGTATTTACACTTATTGCATGGGACATGATGACTTACAAAAACTCTTTGGCCTGTTTTAAATTTTTTTGAGTTGGACTGAACTATTTCACCAGCTGCTTCATGGCCAAGTATACGGGGAGCTTTTTTTATCCTATACCATTCCATAAGGTCTGTACCGCAGATTCCGCTCGCCAGTATTTTTACTAAAATTTCGCCTTTGCCTATTTTTGGTATTGGTAAATCTTGTAACCGTATATCTTGATTATTATAATAAACTGCTACACGCATACTACCTCCAGTTGTCAGTCGTTAGTAGATAGTTGTTAGCTCTTGAGTAATTCCCCTCTTTAGAAAAGAGGGGTCAGGGGAGATTTGAGGTATTTTATTTAAAAATCCCCCTTAATCCCCCTTTTCCAAAGGGGGAAAATAAAATTGTTTTTACTTATCATGCTTAATATTATTAAACAATTTAAACGCGGTTTCCACATTGGCGTTCTGATGAATAATTGCCTGTAACGCCCCCGCCATAGCGACAGGGTGAGGGCTTTGCCAGACATTTCTTCCGAGATTTATACCAATAGCGCCTTTTTGCATGCCGTCATACACAAATTCCAAAACCGCGCGGTCAGTTTCACATTTAGGGCCGCCGGCCATAACTACGGGAACAGGGCATCCATTAACGACTTTATCAAAGTCTTTTTCGCACCAGTATGTTTTTACCACACGCGCGCCCAGTTCAGCCGCGATGCGGCAGCATAAAGCAAGGTAACGGGATTCTCTTTTTTCCATTTCTCTTCCGACTGCCGTAACAGCCATTACAGGGATTCCATAATTTTCACATTTGTTAACAGTATCTGCCAGATTTTGCAATGTCTCACGTTCGTAATTGCTTCCTATAAAGACAGAGAGTCCTACGGCTGAAGCATTGAGACGTATAACTTCCTCTATGGAAGTGGTAATAATTTCATTCGCAAGGTCTTTTCCCACCATACTTGTTCCGCCGGATATCCTTAAAATTATTGGTTTACTGCCGACAGACTCCACACATGAACGCAGAACTCCTCTTGTAACAAATAATGCGTCACAATGAGGAAGAAGAGATTTTATTGTTTCTCCCGGTTTTTCAAGACAACTGGTAGGTCCTTGAAAATATCCGTGATCTATCGGCATAAAGAAACAATGTCCATCAGGTTGGATTAATTTACTTAGTCGATTTTTTATTCCCCAATCCATTTAAATTTCCTCCTTCTTAATTTGTGTAGTGTGTCATTATATCATTTTTAAAAATTATAATAAACTAAATAATTACCTTGACCCATCAGACCATTTTTACTATAATCCAATAAAATCTCCCTATGTCCCCCTTTTAGAAAGGGGGAATAAAAGGGGGATTTAGAGGAGAGATTGACATGACAAAAAATATTAATGATTTGGTCCCAAAAAACGCCCGTAAAATAATTGGTGAATCAAGCAAACTCTGTCCTTTAAGTTCACATGATATTTTGAAAGCGCTCAAAGGTGAAAAGGTTATCATTATAGCGTGTAATGCCAGGGTAAAACATGTTATCCCGGGAATAATGCGCGCCGCGAAAGACCTGGATGCGGTTATATCCTTTGAGTTAGCAAAATCAGAGGGTAATTTAAAGGGCGGTTATACCGGTATGACACCTTCTTTTTACGCTAAAACAATTTTTGATTATGCGGAAAAAGAGAAATTTTATCTGCCGTTTTTTATTCATGGAGACCATGTGACAACCAAAAGTCCGGCGGCTGATGTAGTGGAAGATTCCAGAGCGCTGATTAAAGCGGAGCTTGATTCAGGTTACACTTCAATTGCTGTAGATGCCTCGTTTAATCCCAATCACGATAATGTCCAGATATCCGCGGATCTGGGAAAACATGCCATTGACGCGGGCGCGGGATTGGAAGTTGAAGTTGGAGAAATTCTTTCAACCGGTATTGAAGCCAGAATTACCTCAGTGGAAGACGCGGTAGAATTTTTGCGGGAATTGATAGAAGGGAAAAAAATACATCCGGATTTTCTGGCCATAAATAACGGTGCTAAACACGGTAATTACAAATCCGGAGAAGAAGTGCATATAGATTTAAAACGTACTGAAGAGATATCCAAAGCAATTAGTAAATGGGGGGTAGTAATAGCTCAGCATGGAATAACCGGTACGCCGTTGCATTTAATGGGACAATTCGCGGATTGTGGTATTATGAAGGGGAATGTTGCTACAAACTGGCAAAATATCGCTCTCGCGTGTATGCCTAGAGACTTGATGGAAACGATGAGTAAATGGGCAAAAGAAAATAATAAAGATATCAAATTTGTTACAAAAGAATTTAAATTAAATGCAATTGATTTGCCGGCCGAATATTTGCGCAAGGTGGAAGAAGAAGCCTATAAAAGTGCGAAAGAATTTATTTCCGCTTTTCGAGCAAATGGGACGGCAAGCAGGGTAATAAAAGAGGTCACCAGTGACTTGTGACATCTTTGATCGCGCCCGTAGCTCAGATGGATAGAGCGACGGTTTCCTAAACCGCAGGTCGTGAGTTCGACTCTCGCCGGGCGCACCAATAATTAGTTGTCAGTTGTTAGTGATCAGTTATTAGTAGGAATTGGACTAAAAACTAACAACTGACAACTAACAACTGAATAATGCGGGTGTGGTTCAATGGTAGAACACGAGCTTCCCAAGCTTGTAACGAGGGTTCGATTCCCTTCACCCGCTCCACCCTACGCTAAAGCTTCGGGTGGCAAGCCACACGGAGATTTAGAGTAGGGTTGTCCCCCGAAGCCTTGGCGAAGGGGGACTATTGAGGTAACTATGATTGATTTACATACTCATTCATTTTTAAGCGACGGGGAGCTGATCCCTTCGGAATTGGTTATACGTGCAGAAAAAATTGGTTATAAGGTTATTGGTATAACCGATCATGTTGACTTCTCAAACTATAAAGAAGTAGTTAAATCTATATTGGAATTTGCAAGCAGATTCGGTAAATCTTTCAATATATTGGCTATTCCGGGCGTTGAAATTACGTATGTCCCGCCGCTTTTAATCCCTGAATTTGTAAAAGAAATCAGGGGATTGGGTATTAAATTAATTGTAGTCCATGGGGAAACTCTTGCGGAAACTGTTCCTGAAGACACAAATTTGTATGCGCTAAAGGCTGATATAGACATTCTTGCGCATCCAGGTTTAATTACTCGTGAACTTGTTGAAATTGCCAAAAATAGGGGAATTTGTTTGGAAATTACTGCCAGAAATTGTCATTCTTTATCTAACGGCAATGTGGCAAAATTAGCAATGGATGTTGGTGCAAATCTTGTGATAAATACAGATTCTCACAGCCCAACTAATTTGGTAACAAAGGAAAGGGCGGTAAAAATAGGGTTAGGAGCAGGTTTAAGCATGGAAGAGGTTAAAAAGGCATTTTTAAATTCAGAGAATCTTGTTAAAAAAATCGGGGGGTAGGGAATAATGGCAAAAATATCAAAAAATGAACTTAAACGCAACGAAATTATAGAATGGCTAAAATGGCTGAAATTAACTACTTATTATTTTAAAAATAATCTTAAAGTTGTAATAATCACTGTTACAAGTATTATTTTTATAATAATAATCGGCAGCTCAATTCTTTTGATAAAAGGGAAAAATAATAAATTAAGCGCTGCAATGTTATCTCAGGCAGTCAATGTTTATCATTTTGGCGGCAATCAAGCCGGCGAAGTAAGCAAAAAAAGTATAATAGACAGTATATCTCTTTTGAAAAATGTTATCGAGAAATATCCACATACGCAAAGCGCTTCAATCGCGTATTATTATTTAGGCAATTTGAATTATCAGTTGGCGGATTATCAGCAATCATTATTATATTATAAAGATTTTATTAATAAATATCCCAATCATACGTTGGTTCATTCTGTCCAAAAAAATATGGCCTATATTTATGAATTCCAAAAAAATTTCGACGAGGCGGCAAAGATATATGAAAATTTGATTAATACCTCTGATATTGATCCAAAACAAAAAGACAGCCTAAAATTAAATCTTGCGCGGATATACGAATTGCAAAATCAACTCGAGAAGGCAAAAGCTATATATTTACAATTCCCAGACGATGAAGAGGCCCAATTTAGGTTAAGTTGTCTGACAGAGAAAAAGTAGGGGGGCACTGCACAATTTAACCACAGAGAACACAGAGAAACTCATAAATATTAATGAGTTAACAGTGAAACTCTTATTTTTTCTCTGTGACCTCTGTGGTTCATTATGACAATGCTTCACGTAGTTTTCGTTTTGCGTTTCACGTTTATTCTGCAAGCCTTTATCATTTCTCTTTGAAGATGTTTCTTTAACACTTCTTTTTGTCTGTTTATTGAAACCTCAGTATAGATTTGTGTGGTTGCGACAGACGAATGGCCAAGTATTTCCTGAACCGACCTTAAATCAGCTCCATTTTCAACCAAGGTAGTAGCCATTGTATGCCTTAAAGAGTGGGGGGATAAATCTTTTTCTATGCCGGCCTTTTTAAGATAGTTTTTAAACATCATCTCGACATAACGCGGCGATATTTTATTGTTAAATTTATTTATAAACAAATTTGATGCTTTTGGTGTTTTTTTACTTCTTTCATTTATATATTTTTCAATGGCTTTAACTGTCCCGGGGTGATCGAAATATATCATTCTTTCCTTCGCGCCTTTACCAAATACCTTAATTATTTTTTCAGACATATCAATATTTTTCATATTTAAATTGCAAAGCTCGCTGATTCTGATACCGGTGGCGAAAAAAAGTTCCAAAATAGCCCGGTTTCTGATGCAGGCAAATATTTTAAAAGCTATTTTTTTGCGGTCTTTTTCGGCTTTTACCGGTGTTTGTTCCAATAATTTTCTTTCTTCGTCCGGAACTTTTAAAAGGGCTTCCAATTCATGAATACTAAGCACCTTAGGCAGGCGTTTAGGTATTTTAAACGATTTGTGTATTTTTTTCATGGGGGACTTATCTATTTGTTCATTTTCTTCTAAATAATTAAAAAAGGAACGCAGACTGGCAATTCTTCTTTTAATAGAAGTTGACTTTAGGTTTTTTTCTTGAAGGAACTGGAGATAATTACGAATATTGGTAACATCAAGGGCTCTTAAAACATATTTTTTTTCTGAAAGCCAATTATTAAAGATATTTAAATCTTTTCTATAGGCAATTATAGTTTCAGGGGAGACATTTCTTTCTATAACCAGATAATTTAAAAAATCTGATATTTCTTGATGAATTGTCATTTGTTTTTTTCTGTCATTCCCGCGAAGGCGGGAATCTAGACATATAAATGATTTTTTATGCTTATTTTTTAGTTTACTTCGGGTAACAGTGATTACCCGAAGTAACATTTACAACAATTACCACCTGTATCACCTGTTATTTCGACCGACCCATCTGTCATTTCGAACGAAGTGAGAAATCTTTCTTAGATCGAACTTAGTATAAGATTCCTCGCTCCCGCTCGGAATGACAAAAAAACTTCGCTCTAAATGACTATGTCATTAACTTTTTAATATTTTTTAACGCCTGCCGTATTCTGTTTTCATTTTCAACTAAGGCAATACGGATAAATCCTTCTCCATATTCGCCAAAACCGACACCTGGAGAAACAACCACGTTTGCCTTTTCCAAAAGCATCATTGAAAAATCCATTGATCCCATTTTTTTGAATTTTTCCGGTATTTCCGGCCAAAGATACATGGTCCCTCGCGGTTTTTCGACCGGCCAGCCCATTTTATTCATTTCTTTTATCATCAAATCGGCGCGTTTTGAATAATTGCCGGCATTTTGTTTTATCCACTCATCAGGACATTGAAGCGCCTTTATGCCGGCGATCTGGATCGGTGTGAATATCCCGTAGTCAAGATAACTTTTTATTTTGGTCAAAGCCTGAACAATTTCAGCATTTCCAACCGCAACTCCTACTCTCCAGCCCGGCATATTAAAGGATTTGGAAAAAGAATAAAACTCTATTGCCATATCCTTCGCGCCTTTTACCTGTAAAATACTGGGGGCGGCATAATTATCAAAAACAATGTCCGCGTAAGCCATATCGTGGATAATCAGTAAATTATGTTTTTTAGCCAACGCCGTAACTTCTTCAAAAAAACCTATATCAACGCTTAATGTCGTAGGATTATTTGGGAAATTCAAAATCAGGATTTTTGGCTTGGGACACGTCTTTTGTATAGTTTCAGACATTCGTTTAAGGAAATCGTCGAATGGGAAAAGAGGAACATTTATAAGATTCCCGCCCGCCATAATGACACTGTACATATGAATGGGATATGTGGGATTAGGCACAACAGCGGTATCTCCCTCATTTAGAACAGCAAACATGAGATGCGCCAGCCCTTCTTTTGTTCCTATCAGCGAGACTACTTCTTTATCCGGATCCAATGAAACATTGAATTTTTTTTCATAAAACCGGCATGCCTCGCGCCTGAAATTAGAAATACCCCTGGCTACCGAGTAACGATGGGTCTTTGTGTCCTGAACCGCCTTTATTAAAGCCTGAACAACAGGAACCGGCGTCGGATTATCCGGGTTACCCATCCCAAGATCAATAACGTCAATCCCTTTTCTCCTTGCTTCAAGTTTTTGGCTATTGATTTTCGCAAAAAGATACGCTGGAAATCTGCTAATTCTATTTGATGCTATCATTTCTTCTCCACCTGCAAATCCCCCTTTAATCCCCCTTCCTGCCTACCGCAGGCAGGTTTCAAAGGGGGAAATAGGGGGATTTTATATATTCTCAAAATGACTTAATTTTTTCAACTCCTGGCATCTTGAGGTTATTTCTGTTTCGGTTAAACCCCGCATTCTGTTTAAACTAAAGTTCTCCACGCAAAATGACGCCATTGTGCTTCCTTTTATCACAGCGCGGCGCATATTCTCTTCACTTAAATCACCGGTTTTTGCCAGATACCCGATAAAACCGCCGGCGAATGTATCCCCTGCCCCTGTAGGATCATAAATAGATTCCATCGGATACGCGGGAGCGGAAAAAATATTATCATTATAAAAAAGCAATGCCCCATGTTCGCCTTTTTTTATAATCAAACTTTTTGGGCCGAATGATCGGATTTTTTTTGCCGCTCTAATTAAGTTAGATTCGCCTGATAACTCTCTTGATTCAGCGTCATTAATAATAAGAATATCGACTTTTTTTAAAGTTTCCAAAAGGGCGTCTTTTTTCTTTTGAATCCAAAAGTTCATTGTATCGCCAACCACCAGTTTTGGGAGCTTAACTGAATTTAAAACTTTTAGCTGCAATTCAGGGTCGATATTAGCCAAAAACACATAAGATGTATCCTTGTAAGAATCCGGAATGACCGGTTTAAAATTTTCGAAAACATTTAATTCTGTATTTATGGTATGCGCCGTATTTAAATCATAGTCATAAAAACCTTCCCAGTGAAAAGTTTTTCCTTTTTCTTCCTGCAAGCCCTGAAGATCAATTTTCCGTTCTTTAAGTATATCCTTGTATTCCTCCGGAAAATCAGATCCAATTACCGCCACTAACTTAACCGGAGCAAAAAATGACGCGGAAAAAGATGAATAAACCGCGGAACCGCCTAACGCGTTGGTAACCTTTCCGAATGGCGTTTCTATAGTATCCATCGCTGTTGAACCTACAACTAATACTGACATAATTCCCTCCTTATCGCTCAACTACCAAAAAATAAATACTAAGCGATTTTAAATTCTGATTGGCATATTCAATCGCCGCTTCTTTTGATTCAAATTCTCCAAAGAATATCCTATGCCAAACACCCTGTTTTTTTAAATTAAACTTTTTTATATAAGGCCGCAATCCAATCGCGTTTAATTTTTTAATATAGTCTTTAGCTAACCTTTCTTTTTTAAAAGAAGCTAATTGCAAAGTAAACGGTTTTAATACCGGTTTTTTTTCTTTTTTACTTTCTTTTTTATTTTCTTTTAGTTTTTTAGACGGCAATAACATTTTATCATTGTCTTTTAAACTTTTATGAAACGTAAATTTTTCCGTTAGTTTTTTTTCTAATTTAGGTTTTTTAATGTTTTTTACTTTTTGTTTTTCTGAGGAAAGAAAATCAATCGCGGTTTGATAAGTGTAGTTTTTCTTTCCGCACCAATATCCTAAACCAAAAAAAATAGTTATAATAAATAAAATATTGATTAGTTTACTAAATACATTACCGTTTTCATTGACAAACCGTTGTGTTCCCATACAATTGTCCTTTCGACCGTTACATTTTTTCGGGAAGCGAAACACCCATAAGCCGCAAACCGTTTTCAATAACCTGTTTAACTGATTTTACTAAATACAGCCTTGCCTGCATTTTCTTTTTTTGGTCAGGTAGAAGTACCTTGTGTTTTTTATAATAACTATGAAAAATACCGGCAAGCTCCTGAAGATATTTTGTTAAATGATGCGGTTCGCGCGCCGCGGAGCATCCCGCAAGAAGTCCGGGGAAACAAGCCAGCTTCTTTACCAATTCAATCTCTTGGTCCTCTTTCAGTTCATTAAAATCAATTTTCCCCAATGGGATTAATTTTATTTTCTGGGATTCCATTGTCCTAAAAATACTTTTGATACGCGCGTAAGCATATTGGACATAGTAAACCGGATTTTCCATTGATTCTTTTTTCGCCAGTTCCAAATCAAATTCCAAATTCCTGTCGCAACTCCTCATTAAAAAGAAAAATCTTGAAACATCGCATCCCACCTCATCCATAACCTCTTTTAGAGTGAGAAAGTCTCCACTCCTTGTTGACATGGAAACGGGTTCTCCATTTCTTGAAAGTGATACTAACTGGATAAGAATAATACCCAATGAATCACGTGGATAGCCAAGCGCTTCGATGGAGGCTTTAACTCGTTCCACATAACCATGATGATCCGTGCCCCAGATATCAATTATCTTTTTAAATCCTCTTTCATATTTGTTTTTATGGTACGCGATATCCGATGCTAAATAAGTTGTATTTTTTTCTTTTGTAATGACAACCCTGTCTTTGTCATCGCCAAACGCGGTCGATTTAAACCAAAACGCCCCCGCTTCTTCGTAAATATGCCCCTTTTTACCAAGTTCATCTAAAGTGTTCTTTACTTGTCCCGATTCATGAAGAGATTTTTCTTTAAACCAATTGTTAAATCGGACACCAAAATTTTTAAGGTCCTTTTTGATATTTTTTAAAATGTAATTTCCGGCATATCTGGAAAATATTTTAATGCCAGAGCGTTTATATTTATCCTTATGTTTGTCAAATATTTCTTTTGCTATACTTTTTATATAATTTCCCTTATAACCATTATCGGGGAATTCGACCTTTTCTCCTAAGATTTCCTGATATCTGGCACGTGTTGAAAGTCCCAGTGTCTGCATCTGATTGCCGGTATCATTTATATAATATTCCCTCTCGACAGAAAAACCCATAAAATCCAGAATATTTGCTATGACGTCTCCAACCACCGCCCCGCGCCCATGTCCAACATGCAGCGGCCCCGTCGGATTCGCGCTTACAAACTCCACCATTACTTTCTCATTCTTACCTATATCGGAAGAGCCATAGTTTTTTTTCTGTCTTATAATTTGCGGTATTATTTCAAAAAGCCATGAATCATGAAGATAAAAATTAATAAATCCCGGCCCCGCGATTTCCTTTTTTTTTATCCATGGGCAATCAGGATCAAAATATTTAATGATTGATTCAGCTATATTCCTCGGAGCGATTTTTAACTGTTTAGATAATTGCAAAGCGACATTAGTGGCAAAATCACCGTGAGTTTTATCTTTTGGGGATTCTAAAATTATACTCTGAACGGCTGTTAAATTTAAATTCTCTCGTGAGATATATTGATCAACGGCATCTTTTATCTTTTGAGATAACTCTTCTTTAATTTTTTCCCGCATTATTCTTCCTTTGTTCACTGGTTGCTCATTGGTGGAAACGGTAGCCGCAAGCTTTAGCTTGCGCTGTTATTCCGTGGCATTTCGCAGGCTAAAGCCTGCGGCTACCATTGATAATTGGCCGGTTACTTTTTATAACCGCATTCCACGCAGATATTGTTTTTGGATGAAGCAATACCCTTTTCTTTAAAACGTAAAATATCTTATTCTCAATAACCATTATTACCGCCTGGTTAAAATCAGTTAACGCGATACTTCGTATCTCATCCACCATATGATAATTACGGTTAACTTCAATATGATCCGCGACAAAAATTATTTTGTCAAAAACACTCATTTTGCTGTTTCCAGTAGTATGATTCTTAACCGCCTTTAATATAATTTTATCTTTAACGCCTAACTCATTTTCTAAAACAGCCGCTCCAACCGGCCCATGCAAAAGCCCCGGGTTTTTAGATTCGTAATTATCAATATTTAAGCTATATTTCTTCGCGAGATTTATCAATTTGTTTTTAGAAAATCCTTTTGCCCAATCATGAAGCAGGGAAGCCGTTTCAATCTTTTTTATGTTAATTTTTAAAGAAGGGTTTTTTTTAATTAGGTTCTCAGCCAGACAAATAGCCATTCGGCTCGTTGCTTTCGAATGGATAAATAACTCTTCACCCTGAATCTTTCGTAATTTATTTAATATTATGTCCTTACTAAGATTCATTATTTTTCTTAAAGCCTTCCCTTTTCTTTCCTTATAGTTTCCTTAATATTTTTAAATGAAGTCCCGCCGAAAGACTTTTTACAATCAACAGATTGGATTAAGGTAACATGTTCATAAATATCATCTTTAAATAAAGTAGAAAATGAACGGAATGTTTCTATGTCCAGATCCAAAAACCTTATTTTCTTTCCCACACAATACCGGACAATCTTTGAAGTTATTGAGTGGGCATCCCGAAACGGCATACCCTTTTTTACAAGATAATCGGCTATTTCCGTGGCTTCAAGGAATCCAAACGCCGCCGCGTGCTCCATTTTTTTCTCATTAAATTTTATTTTTGGCAGCATGGCAATGTAAATATCAAAGCAATTTTTCAAAGTATCCGTTGAATCGAAAACGGCTTCTTTATCTTCCTGTAAATCCCTGTTATAAGTCATAGGAAGAGATTTCATTATTGTAAGCATAGAGATTAAATTTCCATACACTCGCCCTGTTTTCCCCCGGACAAGTTCACAAACATCCGGATTTTTCTTTTGGGGCATAATACTGCTTCCTGTTGTAAACTCATCGTCTATTTCAATAAAACTAAATTCCTGACTTGCCCATAAAATTAATTCCTCGCTTAGTCTGCTGAGGTGCGTCATTATCAGAGAAGCATCAAACAAGAATTCGATTGCAAAATCGCGGTCTGAAACCGCATCCATACTGTTTTCGCTTATTTTAGGGAAATTAAGAAATTTCGCGGTACAATTCCTGTCGATTGGGAATGCTGTTCCAGCTAGCGCGGCTGAACCAAGAGGCATAACGTTTATTCTGGACAAGGTTTCCTTAAGCCTCTCTTTATCCCTTTGAAACATAAAATAATATGCCAATAAATGATGCGCTAACGATACGGGCTGAGCATGCTGTAAATGTGTGTATCCCGGCATTACCAAATCAATATTTTTCCCCGCGATATTTAATAAAATATGTTGTAATTTTTTGATTTGCGAAATCCGCGATTTTGTTTCATCCCTCAAAAATAAACGCAAATCCAACGTGATCTGATCGTTTCTGCTTCTTGCGGTATGAAGCTTTCCGGCCACGGTCCCAATTTTTTCTTTTAACCGAGATTCAATATTAAAGTGGATATCTTCTAAATCCACCTTAAATACAAATTTACCGTCTAAAATTTCCTTCTCAATTTCTTTTAATCCTTTTATTATTTTATTCGCGTCATTTTTTGAAATAATTTTGCATTTCCCAAGCATGGTAACATGCGCGATACTTCCCAAAACATCGTATTTGGCAAGCCTTTTATCAAAAGATATTGATTCAACAAATTGTAATGTTTTCACTTTTTTTTATCCCTCATCCCGGTAATTTTCCCCGGCAACCCCCAGAGTTTTACAAAACCTTCAGATGCCCGGTGATCAAAAAGATCCCCTTGTTCATAAGTAGCCAAGTCTTTTTCATATAATGAATACCGTGACTTACGTCCAATTACTTCACAATTACCTTTATATAATCTCAACCTGACGGTTCCGCCGACAAATGTCTGTGTTTTCTTTATAAACTCATCCAATGCTTCACGTAAAGGTGTAAACCACTGCCCGTAATAAATAAGTTCGCCATATTTAGTCACTAATTGATCTTTAAAATGGAGCATTTCACGATCCAAAGTTAAACTTTCTATTGCTTTATGAGCTATATTTATAATCATTGCCGCGGGCGCTTCATATATCTCGCGGGATTTAATTCCAATCAACCGGTTTTCAACCATATCGGCGCGGCCGATACCGTGCGCCCCGCCGATCGCGTTTAATTCTTCAATCAAATCAGCTAATTGATATTTTTTATCATTTATTTTAACAGGCCTGCCTGAATCAAAATCAATTTCAATTTCCAACGGTTTATCAGGAGCCTCTTGCGGTGATTTTGTTATTTGATAAGCATCTTCAGGCGGAACTTGCCATGGATCTTCTAAAAGGCCGCATTCAATACTTACCCCCCAGATATTTTTATCAATACTGTAAGGAGATTTTTTTGTCGCCTGGACAGGAATTTCATACTTTTTCGCGTATTCAATTTCTTCCTCGCGGGACTTCATTTCCCAATCCCTGAGCGGCGCAAGAATTTTTAACTGCGGAGCTAAATTCATTACCGCCAGTTCAAACCGCACCTGATCATTTCCTTTTCCCGTACAACCATGAGCGATGGCTTCCGCCGATTCTTGTTCAGCTATCTTTACCAAATGTTTGGCAATCAATGGCCGGCTTAGAGCCGTAGCCATAAAATAATTACTTTCATAAACCGCGTTCGCGTATATCGCGGGCAAAATATATTCTTCCGCGAACTCTTTTTTCAAATCCTCGATATATATTTTACTCGCTCCGGTTTGTATCGCTTTTTTCTTTAATGGCGCTAAATCCTCTCCCTGTCCGACATCCGCGGAAAAAGCGATTATCTCACAGTTATACTTATTTTTTAACCAATGTATAATTACGGATGTGTCAAGCCCTCCTGAATACGCGACAACGATTTTATTTATCATCTTTTATTATCTCCCAATAACGTCAAAAGAATTGCCTTTTGCAGATGAAGCCTGTTTTCCGCCTGATCCCAGACGATTGAGTTTGAACTGTCCAAAACTTCGCTGGTAATTTCCACTTCCCGGTGGGCCGGAAGGCAGTGCATAATCACGCAATTATTTTTTGCCAAAGAAACCAAATTTTTATTAATTTGAAAACTTTTAAATTTTTCAAGCTCCAGATTTTTTGAATCCTCCTGCCCCATACTAACCCATACATCAGTATAGATACAATCGGCATTTTTGGCCGCCTCTTGAGGAGAATTCGTCAGGTGTGCTTCTCCCAAAATATCCCTATCAGGTTCATAGCCTTCAGGCGTCGCGACCCAAATTTCAACTCCCAATTTTGCCGCGCCCTGCAATAAAGAATGGCAGACATTGTTGCCGTCGCCAATATATGCGAATTTCATTTTTTTAAGATTTAACCCCTTTTCTTCCAATGTAAAATAATCCGCTAACGCCTGGCATGGATGGAATTTATCAGTTAAACCATTAATTATGGGAATGCTGGATTCTTTGGCTAAAACCTCAACCTCTTCCTGAGAAAATGTTCGAATAACAAGGCCATCCAAATAACGCGATAATACCTTTGCCGTATCAGCAAGTGTTTCTCCCCTTTTTAACTGGACTTCTTCTGAACGAAGAAAAATTGTATCTCCCCCAAGCTGGTGCATCGCGACAGCAAAAGAGACACGCGTTCTTGTTGAAACTTTTGAGAAAAGCAGCCCCAATGTTTTCCCGCTTAAAGTCCGGCTGAATTTTTCCTTTTCTTTTTTAATATCAAACGCCAAACTGAATAAATCGTTTATCTCTTTCGCGCTTAAATCTTTTAAATTAATTAAATCTTTTGTCATTTGTAAATCTCCGTTTATATTGTCATTTCGACCGACCAATTTTGTCATTTCGACCGAAGGGAGAAATCTTTCCTCCGTAGGGGTAGCCCTGCGTGGCTACCCTCTCTTCAGGGCGACCACATAGGGTCGCCCCTACAATACGCTCGGAATGACAATGCTTCGCAACACCTCATCCAGAATCTTTACCGCCGAATCAATCTCCTCTTTTGTAATAATCAACGGCGGGACAAACCGCAAGACGTTACTTTTTACACAATTAATAATTAAACCTTTTTCTAAACACTTCTTAACTATTTCCTGGCCGTCAATTGTCATTTCCATGCCGATTAACAACCCTTTCCCTCTTATATCCGTGATAAAATTATATTTGCTTTTCAGGCCAAACAACTTTTCTTTAAGGTACTCGCCGTTTTCTTTAACTTTATCAACTATATTCTCCTTAAGGATTGTTTTCAAAACCGTTAAGGCGGTATTCGCGGCTAAAGGGTTTCCCCCAAAGGTTGATGCATGATGTCCGGGTTTAAATGTTTCCGCGATCTTCTTTTTAGCAATCATCGCTCCAATCGGCAGGCCGTTAGCCAATGATTTGGCCAAAGTAATAATATCAGGTTCTAAACCATAATGTTGATACGCGAATAATTTCCCTGTCCGCCCGATGCCTGTTTGTATTTCATCAACAATTAATAATAAATTTTCTTTTTGGACAAGCTCCCTCACTCCCTGCCAGAAAGGAATATCCGCTTCGTTTATGCCGCCTTCAGCCTGAATTATTTCAACCATAATCGCGCACGTTGCCGGTTTTATCGCCGCTTTTAAGGCCGCTAAATCTCCAAAAGGGATAGTCACAAATCCCGGCATAAGCGGTTCAAATCCTTCCTGATATTTTTTTTGGCCTGTAGCTGTGATTGTGGCCAGTGTCCTTCCATGAAACGAATTTTCAAACGTAATAATTTCGTATCTGTCAGGTGAAAATTTGGTTTTGCTGTAAAGCCGTGCCAGCTTAATTGCCGCTTCGTTTGCTTCCGCCCCGCTATTCGCGAAAAAACATTTGCCATTATAAGTATTTTTTATTAACAACTTCGCGAGATTAACCATCGGCTCAGTATAGTATAAATTTGACGTATGAATTATTTTTTTCGCTTGCTGGATTATTGCCTTAACAACCTTTGGA
>JBDROR010000208.1:0-22139 GCA_043809805.1 bacterium | reverse complement strand
GGTCCCCGTGCCTGCCCTCTTTTATTTGGGCGGCCACAGGGAGCCGCCCCTACTCATCATCTTCTTCATCTGATCATAGCGATTCATAAGCTGATTAACCTGCTGGACTGTTGTTCCGCTTCCATTAGCAACCCTTATTCGGCGCGACCCGTTCAAAATCCTTGGAGTTAACCTTTCCATTTTGGTCATAGAATTAAGAATTGCCTCCATCGCGTTCATACTGCTCTTTTCCGCCGCGCCAATATTAATCTTGCTGCCCAATCCCGGAATCAATTTAACTACCTGTTCCATCGCCCCCAATTTTTTCATATTTTTAAACTGGGCCTGCATATCTTCCAATGTAAATTCATTTTTTCTTAATTTATTCTCAAGTTTTTTCGCCTCGTCTTCAGAATAAATTTTTTCCACCTTTTCAGCCAGCGTCTGAATATCTCCCATCCCTAAAATTCGGCTGGCCATACGATCCGGATAAAAAGAATCCAAATCGTCAAGTTTCTCACCGACACCTACAAACTTAATCGGCCGCTGGACCACAGAACGCAAAGAAAGCGCGGCGCCTCCTCTCGCGTCGCCGTCAAGCTTCGTAAGAATTACACCATCAATCTCCAACAACGCATTAAACTCTTTCGCGACAGACACCGCCTGTTGGCCGGTCATGGAATCAACCACTAAAAGAATTTCGTGAGGCGTAATTACGGTTTTTAACTCCCGCAATTCATTCATCATCTTTTCATCAATATGCAAACGGCCCGCAGTATCAAGCAGAACACAGTCACAATTATTTTCGCGGGCGTATTTTAAACTGTTTTTCGCGATATTCAAACAGTCTTTGCTATCCTCCAGATAAACCCCGCCCCACATGTTCACCACCGCGGTATTGAGGTATTTCTCTTTCACAGCTGTGACTTTCTGTGGGGCGGGGTAAACCGGAATATTGCATGCCTCCCCTAAAATTTTTAACTGTTCCTGCGCCGCCGGACGATATATATCCAAACCGGCCATAAGCGGCCGATGCCCATTTTTAGACAAATGCAGCGCCAATTTTGCCGTGGTAGTAGTCTTCCCGGTTCCCTGCAAACCTGCCATCATAATAATAGTCGGCGGTGTGTCGGCAAATTTTATTTTCGATATATTATCACCCATCAAATGGGTTAATTCATCGGCTACATATTTCATTACTAATTGGGCGGGAGTCACACTGGACAAAACATCCTGTCCCATGGCCTTTAATTTTATTGCCTCTACGAAATCTTTCGTTACTTTATAATCAACATCCGCCTCAAGAAACGCTATTCTGATTTCTCTTAAAACATCTTCGATATTCTTCTCGTTCAGCTTATTTTGGCCTAACAGTTTTCGCGTAACATCCTGCAGACGGTTTGATAAATTCTCAAACATTTTTCACCATTTTTACCTGACAATCCCCCTTTAATCCCCCTTTTTCAAAGGGGGAAATAGGGGGATTTTTATTTTTCATTTTATAAAACTTATTATGACAGAGCCCTAAACGAGACTCATATTTTTCTAAATCCTTTACAATATTCTTCAAACTGGAATAAACCGCCTGACGGGTAACCCCTGTCTTTTCAGCAATTTCAGAAAGGTTCAAATCACAGTTAAAATAAGAATCCGCCGTCTTTTTTTGTTTTTCCGTTAAAAGATTTCCATAGAAATCAAGCAGTAAACTGTTGCGAATCCGATCGTCGATAGCTTTCATAATTGTAAAGTAATTCTACTTTACACAAATTATACGACAAAAAAAATATTTGTCAATACCAAATTTGGGTTGAACCTAACCTACGGGACTTGTCATTTCGACCGAAGGGAGAAATCTTTCTTGACAGGCACATACATAGGCCGGTAGCCGCAGGCTTCAGCCTGCGCAAAATAACGCAACCTAAAGGTTGCGGCTACCCACTTTCACGGGAATGACGGATTCCCTGTTGACGATTTTTTTTATCTGGTATATATCTTTAAGTGGAGGCAACCCTTGGGGACGAACAAAAAAGATTCCTCGAAGGGGCCGGTCCCGGTCACATGCCGGAGATGAAAAAAGGGCTAAATTAAAAGAGGTGGTAGCCTTTATGACTGCCAAACTTTCACGGCCTGGTTTGGTTCATCTCTGGCCTGATCGGGTTTTTTGTTTTCTGAATAGTTTTACAATCTCCATCGCCCAGAGCGGGAAAGAAGAAACCAAAATCACCAACATTAAATGGCTGACTGACAATGGATATGTCTTAAATGTCTTTTGAAAAAATGGGAGATAAATCACCATCATCTGCAGAAAAAAAGAAATAAATACCGCCAAAATTAATTTTTTGTTGGTAAATATTCCTATTTCGAATAATGAGCTGTTGGCGCTTCGGCAATTAAATGAATGGAATAATTGACTGCAGGAAAGCACAATAAACGCCCCTGTTCTCGCGTAAATAATAGATTCTTTCGCAGCATACAAAAGATAAATAAATGTTGATAAACTGCATAGCGCGATAAACAGTCCCTGTATTAAAAGCATGGCTCCGCTTTCTTTTGTAATTATTGATTCGTTTGCCGCGAGAGGAGGCCGTTTCATAATATTTGGATCAACAGGGTCAACTCCTAAAGCAAACGCGGGGAAACCATCCGTAACAAGATTAACCCAAAGGATATGAATCGGAAGAAGCGGAGCCGGCCATCCCAAAACAGACGCGACAAACATAACAAGAATTTCTCCCGCGTTACATGACAAAAGATACAAAATAAATTTTTTGATATTATCATAAATGCCACGCCCCTCTTCTACCGCGGATACAATCGAGGCAAAATTGTCATCTGTAACTATCATGCCGGCTACTTCTTTTGTTACATCCGTACCTGTAATCCCCATCGCGATACCGATATCAGCTTCTTTAACGGCAGGCGCATCATTCACACCGTCACCTGTCATCGCTACAACTTCATTTCGTCGCTTCCATGCCCGGACAATTCTTAATTTATGTGCAGGTGATACCCTTGCGTAAACTGATACATTTTTTACTTCTTTACTAAATTCTTCTTCGTTTAAGTTGTCTAATTCTTCTCCTGTCAGCGCGAGGGAGTTTTCACTAAAAAATCCTAGTTCTTTCGCGATGGCCGTTGCCGTGTTCTTATGGTCTCCCGTAATCATTACTGTCTTAATGCCCGCGGTTTTACATTCTTCCATTGCCTTCTTAACCTCGGGGCGGGCCGGATCAATCATTGCAACCAGGCCAAGAAATATCAAGTCTTTTTCAATTGACTTTGCGGAAATTTCGGCAGGCAGTGTTTCTAAAACTTTATATGCGACGCCTAAAACCCTCAATGCCTTTCCCGCCAATTCATTATTTATTTTATCTATCTTTTGATACTCGTCTTTTGTTAAGATACATTCTTTTAACAATACATCCGGAGCGCCTTTCACAAAGGCGTAATATTTTCCGTCATTCCCGCGAAGGCGGGAATCCATGGAAAACGGGGAACTAGGAGATTGGTAGCCACAACCTTTAGGTTGCGTTGTTTTTCGCAGGCTAAAGCCTGCGGCTACCATAGGCAACTGACCGGTTTGCCTGATAATCGTCATTTTTTTTCGTTCGGAATCAAACGGTATCTCATCAATAAACGCAAACTCTTTTTCTTTTTGTTCTTTCCAGATATCAGCCTTGCCCGCCAATGTCAATAAAGCGCCTTCAGTAGGATCCCCGACAATTTTGCAGCTATTATTATCATTGATTAACTGCGCTCCATTACATAAGACGCAGGCTAACATTGTCTTATTTAACACAGGGAAATCTGAAACATTAATTTGCTCCCCTTCCAATAAAAAATCCCCTTTTGGTTCATATCCTATGCCGCCGACCTCGAATAATTTATCATCCGCAAAAACCATCTGCGCGGTCATTTCGTTTTTTGTCAGTGTCCCGGTTTTATCAGAACATATTACAGTCGCGGAACCCAAAGTTTCCACAGAAGAAAGTTTCCGTATTAAAGCATGCCGTTTCACCATTCTCTGCACGCCCAAAGCCAGTGAAATTGTAACGACGGCTGGTAAGCTTCCAGGAACAGCGGCAACTGCAAGGCTTACGGCCGTCATAAATAAATCCAAAATATTTCCGCCCCGCGAAAGCCCGATTAAAAATATAATTCCAACCAAAATAAAACAAATATAGACTATCCATTTGCCAAATTCTTCAAGTTTTTTCTGCAAAGGTGTAGGTTCAGTTTCAATACTCTGGATCATTCCCGCTATTTTTCCAAGTTCAGTCTTCATCCCGGTTTCTACAACTATCGCCCTTGCTTTACCTAATGGCACAGATGTTCCCATATAAACCATGTTTGCCCTGTCGGCCAATGGAACATCCTTTTCTTCCAATGCTATATTCGTTTTCACCGACGGAACGGATTCCCCGGTAAGGGATGCTTCCTGAACGGCAAAATTTGAAGTTAACCAGACAATACGGCTGTCCGCCGGAACATTATCGCCCGCCTCAAGCTCAATTAGATCACCGGGAACTAATTCTTTAGACGGAACACTATCGTGTTTTTGATCACGAATAACTTTTGAATTGGGGCTGGATAATTTTTTTAAGGCCTGTAATGACTTTTCAGCGCGGTATTCCTGAATAAAACCCAAAATCGCGTTTAAAATAATTACAACAATTATTACAACCGCGTCAACCCATTCTTTCAAAAACCCTGAAACCATCGCCGCCGAAATTAAAACCCAGATAATAAAATCTTTAAACTGATCTAAAAAAATACCGGCAGGACTTCGTCCTTTTTTCTCATTTAACTGATTATATCCATATTCCTTCAGCCGCTCTCCAACATCCCGCGACGCAAGCCCGGTTACTAAATCTGTTTTTAATAGTGTTGCTATTCTGTCTTTGTCTAATTGCCAGTAATTCATTATAGATTCCTCGCTTCGCTCGGAATGACACGCCCATTGTCATTTCGAACGAAACAATTTTGTCATTTCGAACGAAGAGAGAAATCTTTCCTCTCACAGAAGACAGATTCCTCGCTCCCGCTCGGAATGACAAACCGCTTCGTTCGGAATGACAAGCTCATTCAGGGCGACCCACCGGGTCGCCCCTACAATAGATTCCCGCTTTCGCGGGAATGACGGAAAAAAAAAGGCCCAGACCTGTTATAAAGCAGAGGCGGGGTTTCCCCCTCTTACTTATAAACAGCTGGACCTTTTATTTTTTTAACTTAGAGTTTTACTACTTTTGTAGCCTGACTGCCTTTAGGGCCTTGCTCAATTTCCAACTCTACGTCTTGTCCCTCTTCAAGAGACTTATAGCCATCACCCTGAATTACGCTATGATGTACGAATACATCACTGCCTGATTCCGGAGTAATAAAACCATAACCTTTTTGGCTCGAAAACCATTTTACTTTTCCTTTTACCATTTGTGAATACCCCCTTCCTTAATAAATTTGCAGTAAAAACAGCAATAAATAAAAAAACCGTCTGGCAAATATATCTCTTACCCAACGGTTTGAATTAACTTATTATATTTTACCACAGCGAGGATATTATACTATGTAATTTTCATTTGTCAAGATAAAAAATAATTTTTTTTTGGAGGCGCTCTAATTTTTGCTTAATATCCATCCCTGACGGCCATAATCCATTTTTATTAAGGCCATTAAAAAAGGCACATACTATTTCAGGATCAAACTGAATACCGGCGCCTTCCACCAAAATATCAATTATAGCCTCCTGCGATATATCCTTCCGATAGGAACGATGGCTCCTCATTGCGTCATAGCTGTCCGCAACTGTAATAATTCGCGCTCCCAAAGGAATATTTTTACCTTCCAGTCCGCTGGGATATCCTTTGCCGTCAAATTGCTCATGGTGATGTAAAATAATATCTAATTCACGCCTCACATAACTACTTTTACGTAATATATTAAAAGCTATTGCCGAATGCCGCTTCATTGTAGAATACTCATATTCCGTTAATTTATCTTTTTTGAACACAATCGTGTCAGAAATACCAATCTTGCCCAAATCATGCAGAATAGCCGCGTTACTTACAATTGCAATTTCATTTTTTGGCAGCCGCATCTCCTCAGCTATCATCAAAGCATATCTTAATACATTTAAAGAATGTTCCCGTGTAAATGGATCTTTTTGTTCATGCGTAGTTATTAATGTCTTTATAGATTCCAAATAAGATTGTTTTGAAATCTCCTCGACACCAAATATCTTGTCTTCTATATGTTTTATTCTCATATCTTCTAAAACATTATTACTTTCAATATCTTTATACATCACAACATTATTTCTCCCCCCCATTTTTGCCGAATAAAGGGCTAAATCGGCAGATCCTAAAAACTTTTCTTTATCCAATACCGCGTCCTCTAATAAAGAAGATAAACCAATACTTACCGTTAATTTCACAGAAATATTATTGCCTTTAAATTCACAGGATTCTATACAATTTCTTATCTTCTCCGAAACAATAAACGATTTTTCATAGTCTGATTCAATCAACAAAACACTGAATTCCTCTCCGCCGTATCTCGCTAAAATATCACTTCCCCTAATACACTTTTTTATACAATCAGCAATTTCTACAAGCACTTTATCTCCAAATAAATGGCCATAAGTATCATTTACCCTTTTGAAATAATCAATATCCAACATTAAACATGTCATGTTCTGCCCATATCTTTTGGCCCGATGAAATTCTTTACATAAGGCATCACGAAAATATCCATGATTATAAAGTTTAGTTAAACTGTCCCTTATTGAAATTTCTTTTAACTCTGCCATTAGCTTATCAAGATCTTCCAATGCCTTTGTTTTTATTTTATTTACCTCTTTTAATTCGTCCTGTAATTTTTTAACTCTGATGGCCGCTCTGACTCTGGCAACAATAATTTCAGAACTGCTGGATTTTCCCAAATAATCATCAGCGCCCGAATCTAAACCTTCTAAAACATGCTTTTCTTCCTCAAGCCCTGTCAGCATAATAACCGGTATGAATTTCAATTGGACATCTGCTTTCAGCCTTTTTAACACCTCAATGCCGCTTATTTTAGGCATCTGGCTATCCAGCAAAATACAGTCAATTTCCTTTTTTGATGCTATACTTATACCGTCGACGTAATCCCCTGTTGTTTCAACAACAAATCCTGCCTGCTTTAAATACCGGCTGAACATCATCCTGTCATCCGGGTTATCATCGATTATTAATATCAAATTTTCTTTTTTCTCAGGCATTATAACCCCCGTTTACACTTGGAATATTATGAATCCCCCAATATAAACCTATTTCTTTAATTAATTCAACAAATTTATCAAACTCGACAGGTTTCTGAATAAAACTATTACATCCATAGTTATAACTTCTAACGATATCTTCGTCTCTCTTTGAAACAGTAAGCATAACTACAGGTATTGTTTTTAATACGTTATCTTCTTTGATTCTTTTCAATACCTCAGTCCCATTCATCTTCGGCATATTAATATCCAGCAATACTAAACCTGGTTTTGGGGCATTAAGAGGATCATTATAAACACCTTGATGGAAAAGAAAATCAACTGCTTCCTGCCCATCCCGGACGATGTAAAGTTTATTCAACAGCTTTGCCTCTTTAAAAGCCCTTTTTGTTATTTCAATATCATCAGGATTATCCTCCACCAGTAAAATGTTAATAAATGCTTCCGCCATGACTAAACCCCTTTCTTTGTTGCTATTGTGAAATAGAATATCGATCCCTCGCCCAGTTTTGATTCCACCCAAATCTTACCTTTATGCATCTCAACTATTTTTTTCGCGATTGTTAATCCCGCGCCTGTCCCTTCATGATCTTCTCTTCTTCCCAATCTCTGAAATATTTTAAATATTTTATCATAATACCGCTCCTCAATGCCAGGGCCGTTATCTTTTACATAAAATTCATGAAAATTATCCTTTTCTTTATATCCAATCTCTATTTTTAGCGGACTTTTGTCACCATATTTAATGGCATTGGAAATAAGGTTGGCAAAAACCTCGGTCAATCTTATTCTATCACAAAATATTTTAGGTAATTTTTTATCAATTGTTATCTCAGCATTTTTTTCTTTTATAGCTTGCTCAAACCTGAGTTCAACTTCACTTAAAATATTTTTAACTTCAATCTCCTCAATAGGATTTTTCTTCCTTTCAATTCTGGAAACTTCAAGAAGATTTTCTATCAAATCCTGCATTCTTGCTGCATTTGCCATAACACGATTCAAATAACCTTTGCCATCTTCATCTAATTTATCTTTATAATCGTTTACTATAAATTTAGAAAAGGCGTTAATAGATCTTAGCGGCTCTTTCAAATCATGCGAAATGATATATGTAAAATCGTCCAATTCCCTATTAATTTTTTCCACTTTCTCAGCATATTTTTTCAACTCATCCTGAGCTTTTTCCTTCTCGGCTATTTCTTTAAGTAAAGAGTCCCGCGAAACTGTTGTTCTTTGTAAATCCTCCGTCATCTTATTAAAGGAAGAAGCTAAATATCCGATTTCATCTTGCGTCTTCACTTCAATCTTATAGAATAAGTTTCCACCGGCAATTTTTCTTGTTCCTATCACTATCTTATCAATAGGCCGGCTTAAAATGAACCGTAAGAATAGAGAACTGAAAAAAAATGCCAAAATTATGGTAACAATAACGGTTATGGCTATAGTTCTTCTTATGTCTGTCAGTTTCCGGTTAAGGCCTAAGAGGGAAACCGCTAGATATATTTTCCCGATTTCTTCTTTTGTTTCTTTTATACCTCCTAAAACCAGGTCATCATCTATTTCTTTTGGAATTTCTTTGGTAACAATAGAGGAAGAGACTTCTCTTATCAATTTGTCTTCTTTTGAACCCCGCCCCTCGCTGAGGGGCCGGGGTGAACCTTCTTGAACAAGAACAGTCCCATTCTTATCAACGATTTTACAGAAGATAATATCTTTCTGAGCCAATACTCCTTTTACCAATTTGGAAATCGCGTCATAATCTTTGATCAAAACAGGGTACTCACTGTTGATACTCAAGTTATTGAGAAGTGAATTCGCCCGCTCATCCAATGCAAAACTCAAAGTACGTTTTTCGTGCTGAATAAAATAAAAACCGAGCAGAAACGTAAAAACAATTATTATACAAAAATAAAGTAAATTAACTTTTGCGGCGATACCGAATTTCATTCAAAAATCTCTCCCCCAAAAACAATGGCTTCTTTGATTATATCCTGAGAAATTTCTATCCCCAGCCTCTCAGCGGTTATTAAATTTATCGAAACTTTTATTTTTCCCGGTATTATGAACTTTATATCATTCGGCTTTTCTCCATTAAATATCCGCAGGGCGATTTTTCCCGCTTGCCGGCCTAAATCTTTATAATCGCAGTCAAAAGAAACCAGCGCCCCTGCCTTAGTGTAAAATGAAGACAGCCCAACAACCTTAAATTTATTTCTTAAACTCTCAAGTAAAAGATACTTCACCGACTGCGGAAAATATATTTCAGGATCAGGTATCATTAAGAAACAATCTATCTGATGGGACATCTCTTTAAGCGCCGAATGGAGTTCCTTCCCTGAGGCAATTTCCATTCCGATAATTTGAAATCCCAATTCTTCGGATGCTTGTAATATTTTTTCATATTGTTGGGTTAATTTAAACGAGTAAATCAACCCGATTTTTTTAACATCGGGAAGAACCCTTTTTATATTTTCCAGTTTCATCATAGCGGGGATATCCATTGATACACCGGTAATATTTAAACCAATAACTGCTTGCGGGTCCATAACCATACAAAACAAGACTGGAATATCCCCTATTTTTTCTTTTGCTAATTTTGATGCCGCGCTCCCCAGTGTAAAAACCAGATCAGGTTTTTCTTTGTTTATTTCCGAACAAATCGCCTCCGGCTGCTTTTCTTTTAAGTTATATTTAGAAACCCGCAGCGCCACTTTTTTCTGATCAAGAAATTCTTTAAAGCTCCTCCACGCCTGCTGATAAGGTTCAATATCAGACGAGAAAATAACTGCAACCGCTGTTTGCTCATCCGCAGAACACCAAACCATGGGAAACGCCCAGCAAAAAATAGCGAACAAGAAAATCTTTTTTTTCATTTTATAGCTTATTACTTGAGTTTGGCGCTTTCGCAAAAGAGGTGTAAAAAAAACTATCCCCCATAACTGACCGATTACAATTTTCCTAAACAAAACCATTTAGAATTTGTAACTTACATTTGCGGCAACCCTTCTTCCAATCTCATCACTGCTGAAATCCGGTAAGTTTACCCCTGATGGATATTCATAATGCTTATCATTAAAAATATTAAAGGCCGACAGGGAAACCTCGGCATTACCCTTCAGAAAAGTATATCCTACCCTGGTATTGAAAATCGTATAAGCATCTATATCAGCCAGATATTCATTTCCCTCAAGATCATAAATGTATCTTCCGGTTTTATCTACCCAATGAGCGACAAAGTTGGCTGAAATGCCATTTTCCAGTTTCATTTTTAATCCAGCATTTACCTTATTTTTGGGATATTGCGGCCGCATTTTGTTTTTCTCATCAACTATAGTTGTAAAAAGATCATCTTCCTGGTCCGTAATTTGCTGATAAGAATAGTTGGCATTTCCGGAAAGCCAGCTATTAATCAAGACATCAATGTCAATCTCTCCGCCAACTCCTTTGCTGTCTCCCCCATTTTGGCGTATACTGCTTATACTTTTAATGATCGTCAAACCAGGGTCAAAACCAAGCAGCGCTATTAATTCAGCTGAGGTATATGGAGTAGTAGTTTTAGTATATGTGAATAAATCAGTATATTCATTATAGAATAGATTCAAGTCTGTAACAACCCTTTTTTTAAACCAGGCCGCCCGATATCCCGCTTCATAGGAGGTAATGCCTTCCGGCTTGAGGTTCTTATTCCCATTGTAAAAGTATGATACGGGAACTGGAGGAAGCGGAGAAGGAAGAGGTATTGTTCCGTATTCTTCATAGTACATATAAGAATCAATAAATGAGGGGTTGTGATATGCCTTCCCAACTGATAATCTGAAAACGTGATCATTTAAAGAATACAGGATATTGCCTCTCGGCGAGAAACGTTCCTTGATCAGAGGATGCCAGTCATACCTCCCTCCTAAAGTCAACTTGGATCTATCCATAATCTTAATTTCATCTTCAAGAAAAAACGCCCAAAGATTCTGGCTATTTTTTTCAGGAATAAAACTATTTTTTCCAATCACATTGTACCGGCAGCTGGCGCCCGAGACAAGGAAATTTCTTTCCCCAATATTCATAGAATGTTGAATTTCCGCATCATATGTTTCTGTACGCCATGGCCGTATTTCACCCGTTCTTAACTGGTGAGTATCGACATTCTCTTTTTTTAGAAATGTACGGAATTTGATATTTGAACAGTTATAGTTTAATTGAAGATAATCGAAATTACCGGTCAACTTTCCCGTCCCTAACGCTTCGGCAGTAAACAATTTTCTATCTTTCCAATGAGCCCTTCCCCCTGAAACGGAGAGTTCGTTTTCTTCACCAATTTTGTATTCAACCAGGGCATTCACCCGGGATATCTCCCCGGCCTTTTCATCCTTATTTCTCCATTCATTTGTTCTATCCAATTCCGTCGAGACCTTGTAGCTAATTTTTTCATTCACTCCTGAATGAACTACTGAGGCAAGAAGGGTATTGTGGTCACCACCGGTTAAGCCAACTTTTGTACCCTTAAGCTTATCCAGAGACTTGGTAATAATATTTATTACACCGCAGTAAGCATTCGCCCCATAAAGCGAGGAACTGGGGCTCTTAACTATCTCAATTCGTTCAATTTCTTCTAAACTGATTGGAATTGAATCCCAGAAAACACAACCCTCGGCATCCCAATAGATTGAACGTCCATCAATCATCACCAACAATTTATCGCTCATATACTCCTTAAATCCACGGATACTAACTTGCTGGTCCCTGGCCGTTATTGCCATCATATCCACTCCGGGAACCGTTCGCAAAATATCAGGAATATTTGTTGCTCCTGACTGTTTAATATCTTCAGCCGTGATAACAGTCACGGCAGCCGGCGCCTCAGTAATTGGCTGTTCTCTTTTAGCCGCGGTTACTACAATCGGAATCTCCATAAAAAGAAGTTCCTCTTCGGTTATTCCCTCCCGCGCCATAATATCAAATCCAGTTCCAAAAACCAGAATACTTGCTAATATCAATACACACATTTTCATCTTCCAATCCTCCTAGCTATTTTTGATAATACCAAAATTGCCATTTCAACCGCACAATTGTTAGTATAAGATTCCTCACTTCGTTCGGAATGACAAAGACGCTTCAATAAACAAAGCATGAATCGGCAATAGAACTAAAAACTTGACAAAAATTGATTTATTTTATATGCTTACGCGACGAAATAAGGAGACATCAACATTGAAAGAGAAATTTAACGTAATTATTATTGGCGGGGGGCCCGCGGGAACTACTGCCGCTCTGACTCTGGCGCAAAGAGGGATGAAAAACGTTGTTCTTCTGGAAAGAGGGAAATATCCCGGCTCAAAAAATGTGATGGGGGGTGTTATACTCACCACGATTTTGAATAAGATCATCCCTGATTTCTGGGGAAAAGGGGCGCCTGTAGAAAGAAATGTTTCCAAAAGGTGTTTCGCCCTTCTCTCACCAGAGTCGGAGACGTTCTTCAGTTTTAAAAATAATGAATTTAACCGGCCTCCGTATAATAACATATTCACAGTTTTGCGCGCGAAATTTGATAAGTGGTTCGCGGAAGAAGCTGAAAAAGCAGGGGTAACACTTCTATGTAATTCTGTTGTTGATGAGCTGATAAAAGATGAAAATGGGAAAGTAGTTGGTGTACAGACCAGAGTTGCCGGAGGAACGTCAAAAGAAGAAGGACAAATTTTCGCGGACGTGGTTATCTGCGCCGAAGGCGCCAACTCTACCATTGCTCTTAAAGAAGGAATGCGGGAAAAGTTTGATGAACATTTCATGGCTGTTGCTGTTAAAGAAGTCATTGAACTGCCGGCAAAAGTAATTGAAGATAGATTCCACCTTGAAGGAAATGAAGGTACAGCCTTTGAGTTTTACGGCGACGCAGTGCAGGGTTTGCATGGATCAGGCTTTCTCTATACTAACAAAACAAGCATTTCAATCGGGATTGGCGTGGTAATTAGTGATATTATGAAAGCTAAACTCAATCCTAATGATATCCTTGACCATTTTAAAAATCACCCATGTATCAGGCCTTTGCTTCGCGGCGGCAAAACCTTAGAATACGCCGCGCATATGATTCCTGAGGGAGGATACAAAAAAATACCAAAGCTTGTAAAAGACGGATTATTATTAGTGGGCGACGCGGCTGGTTTTATTAACACCTCGCCTCTTCACGAAGGTTCAAACCTGGCTATGGCTTCAGGAATAATGGCTGCGGAAACTATTCTTGAAGCAAAGGAGAAAAACGATTTTTCTTCCGTTACCCTTTCAAATTATGTAAGTAAATTGGAAAACAGTTTTGTGTTCAAGGATATGAAAAAATATAGCGAGGTTCCTGAAGTTTTGAGCAAAAGCCCTGAGTTGTTTAATAAATGGCCTAAAGAACTTGCTAACATTCTTACTGAAGTATTTACTATTTCTGAAACTCCAAAAGAAATAGTGGAAGAAAAGATTATGAACAAATTCAATGATGGAATCGGGGCTATCCCGTTTGCAATCAAAATGGTTCAATTACGCAATGCCATGAAATCGTTCTATTACGGATTTTCTAAGAAAATAACGGATTTTGTGGCAACGCACTGGTAATGTAATTGGTATAAAGTAATGGAAATTGGATTGGTAGCCGCAGGCTTTAGCCTGCGATATTGATTACCTAATAAACACGCAACCTAAAGGTTGCGGCTACCTTATGTATTAAAAAATATAGTATTATCAACAAGTTACGGAGAGTTACAAATGAAAAAATTAAGTCTCGAAGACAAAATTTACCTTACGAAAATAGACGCGGATAAAGAACCGCATCTCAAAGTTATTGATCAACAAAAATGCCGGGAATGTGAAAATCGGGAATGCACTTATACCTGTCCTGTAGCTACGTATACGTGGGAAGAAACAAAAAATGAGATTCACGCCGCCTTTGAAAACTGCTTTGAATGCGGCACCTGCAAAATAGCCTGTCCTTATAGTAACATCGATTGGAAATATCCTCGAGGAGGAGCTGGTGTGGCATTTCGATATGGATAGAGTATAAATTCAAACACTAAATTCTAATAACGTGAATATCAAAACCAATTATATGTTTGCCCTGAAAGGGCACGATATAACAGCACAGGGTAAAGCCCTGTGAAATAGAGCCCGTGAAATATAAAAGCCCTGAAAGGGCGATATAAATTAATCCCAAATATATTTCTCATCTGTTTTTCATTACGCCCTTTCAGGGCTTTTTTGTTTATTGTTGAATTCATCGATGGGCTGCACCCATCGCTATGGTATTATACCCCTTCGGGGTTTCTCAATCCGCCATTAAATGCCTTTTGCAAATAAACTTTTCTTACAACAACTTTAGCCTTGTAGGTAATGTTGGGTTTCAAGTTTAGGATTTAGAGCTTTGTTATCGTCAGCTTGTTATGAAGTACAGTTTGTTCATGTAGGGGCGAATGGTTATTTGCCCTTATTATTTTTATGTTATATTTACCCGGCATTAATTCCTTCGGGATTACAGCTTTTATTACTTTATTATTAATTATTTTCGCTTGGTGAAGAGAATAGCTTGTGCTCAATTTATGCAGTACCATTACCAAACTCCCATCAGCAACATATGCATATTTACCCATCGCGAATATCTTTGACGCGTAATAAGCGCCAACACTGTTTACTATTATTGGATCATTCGGATTACTTATATCTACTACCTGCAACCCGCCTCTCCCATCCGCGACATACGCGAATTTATCTGATACATAAATCCCGTTCGCGTAACCCGGGGTGACAATACTGCCTACAATCCTGTTTTTTACGGCCTTATTTCGTATATCTATCACTTTCAGCCCTGTGTTCCCATCCGCAGCATAAGCATAATTACCAACGGCATGCACCCCCACTACATTGCCATAAGTATTAATATGGCCAACTAGCCTTGGATCGGAGCGGTTATCTATATATACTATTCCTAATCCCAATACTCCATCCGCAATATAAATATAATTACCCGCGACATCAATCCCAAGAGGACTGCTATTGCTGTTAATAGAACCAACTATTCTAGGGTTATCATAATTATTTATATCTATTATCCGCAAATCTCCCGTATCATTTAATACATACGCATGGTTATCCGCTATACTAACACTAATCGTATTCCCGCCGCTGTTTACACCACCTATTATTTTGGCATTGGAAGAATTTATCACATCCATTATTTGCAACCCGTCTTTTCCACTCGCAATATAGGCATAATTACGCAATAAGCTGATTTCATACAGTCTATTTTGACTTTTAAAACTGGACACTAGTCTAGAACCGGCCATATCGCCTGTTTTGATTATGTTTAATTCTGTATTATTGTTTATAACATAAGCATATTCGCCCGCCGAACAGATTCCATCTATGTATCCATTAGTATCAATAATATCTATAATATTAGGACTAATCTGATTGCTTATATCCACAATTTTTAATCCTGTCTCTTCGATTATATACGCGTAATTACCTGAAACAAAAATTCCCCTTGTGCCCGCAATATTCAGCTTGCTTACCACATGGGGTTTAACAGGATTACTCATATCCATAATTTGTAATCCGCTATTTTTTTCCGAGATATACATGTAATTGCCGGCTATGGATATTCCAGCCGCCTGACCTTGCATATTAATTCGGCCTTCCTTAATGGGATTAGAAGGATTAGTAATATTTATTATTTGCAGCCCTGTTTCTTCATCCGCAAGATAAGCATAATTACTTGACACATAAACTCCGGAAGCGCCTCCCGGAATTACTGCCCGGCCTTTAATAACAGGACTAACTGGATTACGGACATTTATTATGGAGAACCCCGTCTCTTTATCTGACACATAAGCATAACCGCCTGCTATATAAATTCCCGTTATATTGCCGCTAATATCTATTTTACTTACTATTTTAGGTCTGGCTGGAACAGTTATATCTATTATCCGCACCCCATTATTTTTAGTCGCGACATACGCGTAATTACCCGATATACACACCTTAACCGCGCAACCATTGGTACCTAAACCGCTTACTATGCCTGGACGGAGAGGGTTTCGTATATCTATTATTTGCAATCCCGCGTTCCAATCCGCAATATACGCGTAATCGCCTAACACACATACGTCAAACGCATAACCTGGAGTATCCAAACTGCTTACTATTTTAGGGTTAATAGAATCACTAATATCAATAATTTGCAGCCCTGACCAGACATCTGCCACATACGCATAATTGCCCGCTACACAGACTTCACACGCAAAGCCATTAACTTTTACACCGCCTGTTAAATACGGGCCTCCTGCCTCAAGATACACCCTGCAGGCGGCATCAAAATTTTCGCCTGTAATAGTTATTTCAGTGGAGCCGGAGGTATTACTTATATCCGGACTGGCTGATTTTATAATCGCGGGTTCCGCGTATAAAACTTTAAAGCATAAAAGGGAAGAAAAGAATAATAAAAATAATTTCATCCAAAAATCTCCTCAAACAGATAAACATTATAACATTAAACACAATTTCGCGCAATATATAAAATATATGGTAGAATCGTTTGTCATGGATATATTTAATCTCGCTGAAATTTTAAAAGAAGAGCCAAATTACAGAATAAAACAAATACAGAAGGCGTTATTTGTCGACTTAATTGATGATTGGACGAATGCGAGCACCCTACCGCTTAATCTTCGTGAAAAATTAAATAAAAAATGCCCGCTTTTGATAAATGGGCAATCCTTTGAATCTTCCGACAAAAGCACCGTCAAGACTGTTATAACTTTAAAAGCAACCTGTCAGTTGCCAGTGGTAGCCGCAGGCTTCAGCCTGCGCAAAACAACGCAACCTAAAGGTTGCGGCTACCAATTTCCAGCAATAACTGACTCATCATCTTTAAAAGACAATATTCAGATCGAATCAGTGTTAATGAAGAGCCGTGACGGACGAAATACTGTTTGTGTATCATCTCAAGCCGGATGCACGCTTAATTGTTCATTTTGCGCGACAGGCCAATCAGGATTCAAAAGAAACCTTGAAGTTTTTGAAATCATTGAACAGGCATTATTTTTCGCGCGACTATTAAAAAAAGAAAATGAAAAAATTACAAATATTGTTTTTATGGGCATGGGGGAACCTTTTTTAAACTATGACAATGTTTTAAACGCGATAAAAATCCTGAATGACAAAGATGGATTTAATCTGGGCGCCAGGCATTTCTCTGTTTCAACCGTAGGAATCCCTGAAGGAATAAAAAAATTTTCCGGTGAAAATTTACAGGCAAACATGGCTATATCGCTCCACGCGCCATCGGACGATCTGCGGTCAAAAATAATCCCGATAAATAAAAAATATCCCATCAAAGAAATAATTTCCCGCGTGGATGAATATATCAAAAAAACCAACCGCAGGGTAATGTTTGAATACATAATGATAAAAGACCTGAATGATTCTGACGAATGCGCTAAAAAATTAGCCAAGTTAATGAAAAAACCACTCTATTTTGTAAATCTAATATCTTATAATCCGACGGGAAAAACATTCCAGTCTTCTAAAGGCGAGAGAATAAAAAAATTCAAGGAGATTTTAGAAAAAGAAGGCATCACGGTAACCCAAAGGTACCGTTTTGGAGAAGGCCTGAACGCGGCTTGCGGGCAGTTGGTATGTAGAAATGGAAACATCGAGAAATAATGCAAAATGACCGATATAGGCAGGTATGAACCCCGCCCCTCCTAAAATAGAAATGTGAAGGGGATAGAGGAGTGAAGAGAAAGTAGTAATGATTAAAAAAGGTGATTTGGCTTAAAAGTAACTTGATAAAGGAGGAGCGGGGTGAAATGTAAAGTGACTTTTTTACCGGAAAATAAATCCGTTGAAGTTAGTAAAGGGACAGACCTTTTACAAGCGGCAAGAGAAATCGGAATTGAAATACTATCCTATTGCGGCGGGCAGGGAACGTGCGGCAGCTGTAAAGTAAAAATACTCAAAGGCAGTCCCAGAGCCAGTGTTTCACCTCATCTTTCAAAAGAAGAAATTACCGAAAGATGGATTCAGGCATGTCTGGTTCTTGTTGAGGAAGACCTTGACGTCTTTGTTCCGAAAGAACATCGTATCTCTAAGCCCGCAAAAATCTCAACCGGCCTGCAAACGGCGTCCCGAATCGAAATCGGAAAATGGGAAATTACACCAAGCATCAAACGGATAAAATTAAAACTCCCCGCACCAAGCCTTGATAACAATATCAGCGATATGACCCGATTGTTTCAGGGATTGAATCAGGAAGGTTACCCGCCCGAAAAATTGTGGTGCGGACTTGATATTCTTAAAAGATTAGCAAAAACACTACGCAAGAAAAATTGGGAAGTCACCGTCCTGATACTGGAGTCTGAACGTGGTTTTGAAATCGTGGATATCCAGCCTAGTGACACTACCTGTCATCACTACGGCCTTGCGATTGATATTGGGACAACCTCCGTTGTGGTTTATTTAGTAAACTTATTGACCGGACATATCATCGGAACAGAATCGGACTATAACAAACAAATTAGCTGTGGAACCGATATTATTTCCCGCATTATCTATACAGAAAGAAAAAATGGGTTAGCTATACTGCAAAAATTAGTCGTTGAAACAATCAATAATCTTGGCAACAAATTGTTAACACAACATAAAATTCATCGGAGATATATTGACTGCGTTTCTTGCGCCGGCAATACAACAATGACTCATCTTTTCCTAAAAATAGACCCTAATAATATTCGAATTGAGCCTTACATCCCAGCTTTTACAACCCCTCCCCTTCTTTCAGCCAAAGAAGTCGGAATGAAAACTAACGCGCATACTTCGCTTTACTGCGTCCCAGGGGTATCAAGCTATATCGGAGGAGACGTTATCGGAGGCATACTTGCTTCAGGCATAACAAAAGAAAACAAATTAAGTTTGTTTCTTGATGTCGGAACCAACGGTGAAATCGTTCTGGGAAATTCCGAGTGGCTTGTTTCGGCATCCTGCTCCGCCGGGCCCGCGTTTGAAGGCGCGGGTATCAAATACGGTATGCGGGCAACTAATGGCGCGATCGATCAGGTGAAAATCGACCAAAAAACTCTTGAACCGGTTATTACGATTACAGGTCATGAAAAATCGATTGGTATTTGTGGATCGGGAATTATTGATACCATTGCTGAAATGTATTTGACCGGGATTATAAATCAAAAAGGGAAATTCAATAGAGATATAAAAACCCAACGGGTTCGCGAAGGAAAATACGGGTGGGAATATGTTCTGGTCTGGAAAAATGACTCGGGTATTGACAGCGACATTACTATTACAGAACCGGATATCGATAATATTTTAAGGGCAAAAGGCGCAATCTACGCGGGCTGTTCGCTTCTTTTAAAAGAAATGGGTTATAAACCAAAAAATCTGGACCGTTTTCTGATAGCCGGCGGGTTTGGGCATTATTTGAACATTGAAAAGGCAATTATTATCGGCATGCTGCCGGATATTGATACTGAAAAATATCAATATCTTGGAAATACATCGGTTATCGGGTCATATCTTACGCTTCTTTCCAGAAACATGCAGGAGGAAGCCATCCAAATTGCAAAAAATGTTACATACCGCGAACTTTCCGTTTCAACCGAATTTATGAACGAATATATGGCAAGCCTGTTCCTGCCGCATACCAATGTTGAACTTTTTCCAACTGTGCAGGAAATTTTGAGAAAAATAAAAGTTTCCTAAAAAAATGCTTGACTTATCAAAGTTAATAAGTTATCAATCGAGCTATCTACACAGTAAAACAAGATATTGTTACAGTTTTTGTCTTAGAAATAACGCCGCATAATTATTAGGAGAATTTATAATGAATAATAATGAATTTGTAACAGCAAAACCCCATATCATACTTACAACAGGCGAGGTTATTCAAATGCTTCGTGAGTTGAAGGGATGGACACAGGCAAAACTCGCTGAACGTTCCGGTATCACTACAACAAATATTAGCCTATTGGAAAATGGAAGACTGGAAATCGGGAAAAAACGCGCTGAACTATTAGCAAAGGCCTTTGATGTTCACCCTGCAACTATCATGTTTCCAAAATATGAAGCTCAAGAAATCAGAAAAGCCGCATAATACATTTTTATTTTCGATCGGCGACTATCTTACGCTTCTTTCCAGAAACATGCAGGAGGAAGCCATCCAAATCGCAAAAAATGTTACATACCGCGAACTTTCCGTTTCAACCGAATTTATTTATTTTTCTTCCTTATCATCTTTAAATATTTCTGCTTTATTTATTCCTCTGACCATTATGTGGTGTAATGCTCCCGGCATATCTAAATCTTGCTTGTCTTGGCATGGCTATATCTTATCTTTTATAACAGGGTTTATCAATAGTTATTCTCACTAGGAACCAACGTCCCCTATTTCCAAAGTAGACAGTATGGCTTTAGCCATTTTGTTGCCTATCTTTTTACCGTGTTTTGTTTTTGAGTCGCCCAAGCCAACTTCGTCGCATTCTGATATTGCTTTTAAAATATCAATCGCAGCACTCTCATTTTTGATGAACAATCTTCCTAAATCGTTAAATGAGTTTATTATCGAAGTGTGAAGGGAATTGTCTTGTTGCGCGGGGCTTTTCCATAATAAAAAAGGATCAAGATAAAGAGGAATATCTTCATCTAAGAATGGTATGGCAAAATCTGTTTTTTCTTGTGTGAAGGGCAAATTATAAAAGTCATTTAATCTTGGTCGGATTATCATTTGTTTATATTGGTTTGCTTTTATTTATTATTTTTGCACATAACGTTTGAAATAACCGGCTTTTGGAGCGGCTTTAGCCGCGGGAAAAATCCGGTGGGTTGAATTGTTATGTGTCTTATTTTTCTTGGTTCCATGGAATAGAATTTGTTTTAATAAATTTTGTAATATATTTTATCATTTCATCTTTTGCATCTCTGGGGCTTCCCGCTACCCATACAGCGAAATTATATAGTTCTTGATTGGAGATTTCAATCCATAAATTGTTTGTATACAAAGCATAAAATAACGTGGTTATGGCTATGCGTTTATTTCCATTTTGAAAAGGATGATTTTTAATCATAAGATAAAATAAGATAGCAGTTTTTTCAAAAAAAGAAGGATATAGGTCTTTCCCGCTGAATGTTTGTAAAGGAGCAGCCAAACAACTTTCTAAAATATTCGGAAAGCGCGTTCCAAATTCAGGAATAGGCTCATTGTATTCAAATTTTTTTTGAGCAACTTTAAAAGCAATACGTTCCACTTGAAATACCGTAATTGGTTCTTTCATTCGGCCCCTAATCTTTTTAAAGTTTCACCGTATTCATTGATTGTCCGAGAGACTACTTTATCGATTTCCTTTTTTTCTTTATCTCCAAGGGGAGTACCCTTTATGCTTTTTATGAGTTTTTTTATTATTTTATCAGCAATAGCAAAACTCCTTCCAATCCTAATGGCTTCGATTTGTCCCTTTTTTACCTTGTTGTAAATAGCTGTCCTACTAAGCCCTAAAATTTTTGCAACTTCAGCGATTGAAAAATAAGGTTTTTCTTCCATAATTCCTCCCTAAAATTATAATTGTTAACCATACCTCTAAAGTTAACAATTGTCAAGATGCCGTTAAGCTTATTATATTAGGCATTTTAACTTGTGTCAACAATTGTTTATAATGGGATACAAGTTAACAATTGTCAACGATAGGATAACATATTTTTTCTTAAAAATCAAAGACTTTTATTTAGTTTTTAGGACGGAAGACGGGGACGGAGTTAGATTATTAGAATAGAGTTGACAGATGAAATATTAGGTATTTTTAATAAAAAAAGCAGAAAAATATCTTGATTTTGGGAAATAAGCAAGCTTTCAGATTAGTTTTTCTTCAACGTT
>JBDROR010000207.1:0-10243 GCA_043809805.1 bacterium | reverse complement strand
GGGTTTACATTTTTATATTTTTTAATTATAATGCTGACCGTAAGTATATCTTTAGTAAAGGATGAGCTTGAACATGCAAAATCTTGAATATCTTTTTGGGGCATATAGTTTAATCTGGATTTTTATTGTGCTTTATTTGTTTTATATTGGTAAAAAACAATATAAAATAATTCGTGAAATTGAAAAAAATAAAAAAAGTTAATTTTTACTTGACATTTAATTTGTATCGATGGTAGAATTAACAAATTTTATTTTTAGAGAAAATTGAAATAAATAGGAGAGTGGAATAGATGTCTAAAAATAATGATCATAGCAAAGCCCCGCACCATAAAAATGAAAATCCTCTGGAAAAAATCAAAGAAAAAGAGTTAGAGCTTGGAGGAAGATATCTTGAAACGAAAAAACGGACTGAGATAATTATTTCCGAAGCGCGTAAAAAAGCCGATGAAATCAAAAGGGGCGCGAAAGAGAACGCGATTAAAGAGGCAGAATTATATTATGAACAAAAATTGTCTTTGCTGAATAAGGATAAAAACAAATCTGATGATAGTGGTGTTGCGAATATAGAAAAACTTGCCGGGAAAAATTTTAACAATACGTATGAATATTTGCTTAAGCAAATTGCGCCGGGTGTATAATTATGAACAAAACTCTAAACCCTAAACTCGAAACACTAAATAAACCCGAAACCCAAAATCCGAAACAATATAATTTAGGTGTTTTGCTTTGAGTTTTGTTTGGAGTTTATAGTTTTGAGTTTGTTTAGAGTTTATGGTTTAGTGTTTAGAGTTTGTTTTGAGTAATCAGTGCCCCTGAAGGGGCTTGGAGGCTTTAGCCTCGTAAAAGAAAGGTCAGCTTATTATGCATTTGAAAATGGTAAAAGTGCAGGTCATAGGCCCGAAAAGTCTTTTTTTCGATGTAGTAAGTTATGTGCATCGTTTAGGAATCCTTCATGTTGAAAATATTACCCGCGAAATAAGCCACGATGGAGAAGGAACCATATTAACTCCTATGGTTACCGAGCCGGTTTTACTGGAAAAGAAAAAAAACATAGAATCAATATTGGTAAAATTAAATGGAATTATTATCACTTTAAAAGATACTACAGTTGATAAAGTGAAATGCAGAGAGTTGTATAAAGAATTATGGGGCAAACCCTTTGAAGATCTTTTGCATGAAGTTGATCTAATAATTGAAGGTGTAAAAACAAGGACAAAGGAACTTTATGAAAAAAAGAACGACTTGGAAGCAAAACTGTTTGTTTACTCAAAATATGAACCAATATTAGAAAAGATGCAGCCGTTGGCGAAACAAATTTGTACGACTGAGGGGTTTGAGTCAATAGCCCTTCTCATTGATAAAGAAAATAAAGCCGCTATTGAAGGACTAAAAGAGGAACTTGATATCATATGTAAAAAACAATGCCATTTAGTTTCTGCCGCCGTAGATGATAAAGATATCGGTATCATCATTGTATATAATAAAATTTATTCGAAATCAGTCCATGATTTCTTTTCAATGGAAAAAATTAATGAGATAAAACTGCCTGAAGAAATCGCGAAAGAGTCTTTTGAGACATCATTGGTAAGAATCAATGAAAGAAAGAAAGAGATTCCGGATGAATTAAAGCAAATTAATAAAGAGCTGGAAGATATTTCCGTTACGTGGCATCATCGCGTTATCGCTGTCCGAAATGTTTTAAGGGATAAAAATGAAGAAATTAAAATGATCCCGCAATTTGGTGATACGGGACATACTTTTATCATTACCGGATGGATGCCTGATAAAGAATTAGAAAAGTGCGGGTCCGAGTTAGTGGATGAATTTTTCGGCAAGGTTGCTATAATAAAGTTAAAGGTGTCACATCATGACATGGAAGATACGCCGGTCGCGCTTATTAATCCTGAGTGGGCCAAGCCGTTTGAATTTTTTTATTCTTTTGTGAAAAAACCCAGATATAACGGGATAGACCCTACAATTTTTATGGCTATATTTTTCCCGATTATTTTTGGGATGATGGTTGGAGATATAGGATATGGTTTTGCAATTATGGGGATTTCCTATTTGTTAAAAAGAGCTTCTAAAGGGAAGGATATTTTATTGGTGTTTTCAAAAGTGCTGAGATTAGCTTCTATTGGAGCTATAGTTTGGGGTATTATGTATGTAGAGGCCTTTGGGAATGGGTTAGAACTGGTTTTTGAACATTTTAATATCCATCCGCCGCATTTTAATATTTTAGGAATTCCTTTCCCGTTAGATCGAATGAAATTTATGAGTGAGCTTTTAGTATTAGCTGTTATTATGGGAGTTATACATCTTGGATTTGGTTTGATATTTGGTTTTATTAATGGAATTAATGAGCGTAACAGAGATCATGCCTTTGAAAAAGGGGGTATTTTTACTGTTTTAGTAATTGGCCCGTTGCTGTTAATTTTGGGTATAACTCAAAATATTGAAATATTAAAAGTATTGGGCGGGATAGCAATAGGGCTTGGAGTAATTTTTGCAGGAATCGGAGGCGGAATAAGAGGAATAGTAGAGATATTAGGAACATTCAGTAATGCTTTTTCTTATGCTCGTATTATGGCAATCGGATTAGCAGGAGTAATTTTAGGTGTGGTTGCGAATGAGCTTGGAGTTAAAATTGGCGGTATTGGCGGCATAGGAATGAAATTTTTCGGTATCTTTTTAGCTATATTTTTACATACTATAAATATAATTGTATGTTCATTTAGTCCGTCAATACATGCTTTGCGTTTACATTTGGTGGAATGTTTCACCAAATTTTATGAACCAGCACAATCAGAATACAAACCTTTTAAAAAGATGGGAGGTGAATAACATGTCAGAACCAGTTCAAACAGTAGTGGAAGTTGCTAACATGTCTTCGGTATATCTAAAGATCGGTGTCGCGTTTGCAGCAATGTTGTCAGTTACTTTAACAGCAATAGCTACAGCAGTGACCCAGGGTAAAATTGGTCAAGCCGGATGTGGAGCTATGGCAGAAAAACCTGAAGTTGCAGGTACTGTATTTATTTTAGTTGCCATACCGGAAACAATGGTAGTCTTGGGATTTGTTGTTGGCGCAATGATCCTATTCTTTGTAAAGTAAACTGTGCAATAGGAGAGTTATTTTATGTTATTAGAGAAAGTATTTGAGACTCTAGACATTGAAGCTGGGGTTGTCCGTGATGATCTAATTGATAAAGCTAAAAAAGAAGCACAGCGGATTATTAAAGAAGCAGAGGACGAAGCTCATGCTGTAAAAATGTTTCATATTGGAAAGATGGAGCAAAAACTGAAAGGCGATGCTGCCAGGATCCAAATTGAAACAGATCTGCATCATAAACGAATAATTACTAAGGCTAAAGAAGAGGTTACTAATAAGATTTACTTTGAGGTAACAAAGCGTCTTAAAGATGTCTGCAATAATCAAGAAACATACAAGAAGGTGTTTATGAATTTATTGGTTGAATCTTTAGATGCGGTTAAAGGGAATAAAATTAAAATTGAAGTGAATCAAAAGGATAAAGAATTAGCTTGTAGTAGTTTAAAAGAGTTAAATTTAAACCATGAGATAACTGCTGGCAGAGATTATTTAGGGGGATTAACTCTCGGTGTAGATGGAAATCGTATTTTTGTTTCAAATACTATTGAATCACGTTTGTTGAAATCCAGGGAATTTTTGAAAACACAGCTTAATGAGGTGCTTTTCAATGAAGGGTAAAACACGTGCAGATATAGACAGTTATGGGTATATAAATGCACGTGTAAGGGTAATGAAAAGTTTGCTTCTTGGTCGTGATTTCTATGAAGAATTAATACGTACTCATGAATTTATGAGTTTGATAAGTCTTCTGGAGAAGTCACCATATAGGGTAGAAGTGGAAGAATGTGCTATCTCTAAATCAGAGATGGCGGGGGTAGATGAGGCTCTCAAGAGGAATTTAGCTCGCAATTTTAGGCGAATATTAAATTTTACTGCTGGGGAGCCTCATGATTTAATTTTGCTTTTACTTGGACGCTGGGATTTGCATAATATCATTACTCTGCTTAGAGGGGTACACATTAAAGAGACACCAGAGCAGATTTTAGAAAGCCTTATTCCTGCTGGAGAATTAGAAATTCCATTTTTGGAACAATTATCACAACAAAAAACGATTAAAGAAATAATTGGTTTGTTAGCTGTCTGGGGATCGTCTTACGCGAAGGCGTTAAACGATAAATATAAAGAGTATATTGATCAAAATGATTTACCAATTCTTGAATTATCGTTATACAAGGCGTATTATCAGTACGTTTTGGATTTAATAAAAAATAAGAGCTATAATTCTAAAATTCTGGAAGAATTAATTTTTTACGAGATAGATGCTATTAACGCGACTACAATACTAAGACTGCAATTAATGAACATAGAAGATCTAATGCATAAGAAAGAAGAAGAAAAAAAAACAGAGAAAAAGGAAGAGAAAAAAGGGAAAAAGGGAAGCGGGGAAAAAGTTGAACCGGAGCCGCAGAAAGAAGAAAACACTTTGTGGGGGAAATTGCTTCAGGAACGAAGAAGCGGCGGGATTATATTTACAACAAAAAAAAAGTCAAACATATTAATAAGATTGCTAAGAAATAGTTTTTATTTGCTAAAAGAATATTTTAAAAGTTCAAAAATTATTTGCAACTGTAGAAAAAAATATGTTACAAAATATGGTACAAAGAAGATTGTGAAGGAAGTAAAACTAAAAGATACTGTTTCATACACCGAAGATGATGTTAAAAAACGTGTTAAAGAGTATTTTGTGCCCGGGGGGAACGAAATAAGTGAAGAAAGATTTGTTAAAATGTGCTTAACAATGGATGTTGAAAATGTGTTAAAAGAATTAGGTTCGACTTCTTTTGGTGTGATTTTAAAGAGTGTTTTACAGCGTTTTTTAGAACATAACTCGATATCTGTTCTGGAGAGAAAAATAGAAGAAATGGTTATAAAAAGAGGCGCCAGTGTTTATAACAAAAATTCTTTGTCGGTAGGTATTCCAATTGGATATATTTGGCGGAAATATAATGAGGTTGTAAATTTGCGAATTATCATGCGTTGTAAAAAAGTCGGCATGCCCGAAAGCAAAATACGTGAGGAGTTGGTATTGATATAAGACGAAGGGAGCAGTTTTGTATAAAGTTGTTGTAATTTCTGACAAAGACACTGTCTATGGTTTTAGATTGGCCGGAATTGAATCATACGAGGCTTCAAATAGTGAAGAAGTAAAAAAGATTTTAATCACTCTTTTGAATGATGATACTGTTGGAATTATTGGCCTAAATGAGAGCTTTGTATCTGCGATAGATCAACGCACGCAGGAAAAAATTGATCGTGTATACAAACCTATTGTTGTTGCTTTGCCGGTAAGGGAAAAGATTGAGGTAGTTGGTGACGCGCGGCGGAATTATTTAGCGCGTTTAATCCGTAAAGCAATTGGTTTCGATATTTCATTGGGGAAAAAATGAAATCAATATTTATTGTCATTCCGAGCGAAGCGAGGAATCTATCTGGGGAAGGATTTCTCCCTTCGGTCGAAATGACAATTTAACAATTTATTAAAAGGAAAAATATGCTGAAAGGAAAAATATCAAAAATATCCGGGCCGGTTGTAATCGCGAAAGAGATGACTGGTGCGAAAATGTATGACGTTGTGAAAGTGGGCGATATGAACGTGATCGGAGAAATTATCCGTTTAGAAGCGGATAAAGCGACAATTCAAGTATACGAAGATACCTCGGGTTTAGTTATAGGGGAACCGGTAATAAGCACTGAACAGCCCTTAAAGATTGAGTTGGGTCCCGGCCTCTTAACTTCGATCTATGACGGTATTCAACGTCCTTTGCCGGAGATCGCGAAAAAATATGGCGATTATATTTCAAGAGGAGTAAATGTTACCGCTTTAGATACAAGTAAAAAATGGTTATTTGAGCCAAAAGTTAGTGTCAGTGATGAGATAGGTGGTGGAGATATTGTTGGGATTGTCATGGAAAACGGGACTTTTGAACATAGAATAATGGTACCAACCACGCTTGAAAAGCTTCATAAGGTTATTAAAGTTGTTAAAAAGGGTGAATATACAGTAGATGAAATTGTTGTCACGTTGGATAATAATTTTGAAATTAAAATGAAGCAAGAGTGGCCTGTGCGTGTTGCCAGGCCTTTTGGAAAAAAATTAGACCCAGATTTACCTTTTTTAACAGGAATGAGAATCTTTGATACTTTTTTCCCCATTGCTAAAGGCGGGAATGCGATTATACCCGGTCCGTTTGGCAGCGGTAAAACGGTAACTCAGCAATCTTTAGCTAAATGGGCTGACGCAGATATAATTGTTTATGTCGGATGTGGTGAACGCGGGAATGAAATGACTGAAGTTCTTGTTGAATTCCCTCAGTTGGTTGACCCGAAAACAGGAATTCCTTTAATGCAAAGGACAATTCTTGTCGCTAATACGTCTACTATGCCGGTCGCCGCCCGTGAAGCTTCTATTTATACAGGAATTACTTTAGCGGAATATTTTAGAGATATGGGTTATGATGTCGCAATGATGGCTGATTCTACTTCTCGCTGGGGTGAAGCTTTACGAGAAGTATCAGGCCGATTGGAAGAGATGCCGGGGGAGGAAGGATATCCTGCTTATCTTGCTACACGTCTGGCTAATTTTTATGAAAGAAGCGGTAGAATTGCGTGCTATTCAAGTAAAAAAGATCGTTTCGGTTCAATTACAGTTGTTGGGGCTGTATCCCCGCCAGGAGGAGATTTTTCCGAACCAATGACACAAAATTCTCTGCGGATTTCAGGCGCTTTTTGGGCATTGGACGCGAATCTTGCGCATAGAAGGCATTTCCCGGCTATTAATTGGATAAAAAGTTATACTTTGTACGTGGATCAAGTACAGAATTGGTATTTGGCAAATGTCGCTTCCGATTGGAAAGAGCTCAGAGATAAGGCGATGTTTCTTTTACAGAAGGAAGTGGAGCTTCAGGAAATTGTTCAGTTAGTGGGCCCGGACGCGCTGCCTGAGACAGAAAAAATAATATTGGAAATTACAAGAATAATTAGAGAGGATTTCCTTCAACAATTTGCTTTCCATGAGGTAGATGCCTATTGTTCGCCGAAGAAACAGTATTTGATGTTAAAAGTGATCATTAATTTTTACAACGCGACTGCTGAAGCAGTCGAAAGAGGCGTAACTTTACAGCAGGTTTTCGATTTACCCATTAAAAGTGAAATTTCAAGAATGAAAGAAATCGCTTTAGACAAAGCAGAGGAAGTATTGTCGCATTTTGCTGAAAAAATAGTCAAAGATATTGTTGCATTGGAGGTATTATAAAAAATGTCAAATAAAATAAAGTTGGTATCTACTGAATATCGTACAATTAATTATGTTACAGGGCCTTTAATTTTTGTAAAGGGGATAAAAGGGGTTTCATATGGAGAAATGGTTGAAATAACTTTACCTGATGGGAAAGTCCGGAATGGGCAGGTATTGGAAATTTCCGAAGAAGTGGCTTGTGTGCAAATATTTGAAGGTACACAAGGCATAGATGTGGATAAGACAAATGTTAAATTTAAAGGTGAAGTTGCGAAGATTGGTGTTTCTGTGGACTTATTGGGTAGAGTATTGAACGGTTTTGGGAAACCTATTGATGGTGGTTCTGAAATAATCCCTGAAGAAATGTTGGAAATATCAGGTTCACCTATAAATCCATATTCAAGAGCTGAACCCAGAGATTTTATTCAAACAGGTATCTCAGCGATTGATGGTTTGAACACCTTGGTCCGGGGGCAGAAACTTCCGATATTTTCCGGATCGGGCCTGCCTGCCAATGAGTTGATAGCGCAAATTATACAGCAGGCAAAGGTCAAAAGCGGCGAGGAATTCGCGATTGTCTTCGGGGCTATGGGAATCACTAATAGAGAAGCTTCGTTTTTTCAAAAGAGTTTTGAACAAACCGGTGCGTTACAGAAAGTTGTGTTTTTCTTGAATCTGGCTGATGACCCGACAATTGAAAGAATAGTCACGCCTAAATGCGCTTTAACAGTCGCGGAATATCTCGCGTTTAAACACGACATGCAGGTGTTGGTTATTTTAACGGATATGACAAATTACTGTGAAGCGTTACGTGAAATCTCAACGGCTCGTGAAGAAGTTCCAGGCAGGCGCGGATATCCGGGATATATGTATACCGACCTTTCGACAATATATGAAAGAGCAGGCAGGATTAAGGGGAAAAAAGGTTCTATAACCCAGCTTGTTATTTTGACAATGCCGGATGATGATATAACGCATCCAATTCCTGATTTGACCGGATACATTACCGAAGGGCAAATTGTTCTCAGCCGTTCTTTATTTAGACGGGGAGTTTTTCCACCTATAGATGTTTTGCCGTGCCTTTCGCGTTTAATGAATATGGGAATAGGTGATAACAAAACCAGAGAAGATCATCGCGGTATCGCGAATCAATTGTATGCTTCTTACGCGCAGGGGCGCGATTTAAGAAGGTTAGTAGCTATTGTTGGAGAAGAGGCTCTTTCCGAATTGGATCGCAAGCATTTAAAATTTGCCGATGATTTTGAAAAGTTTTTTATTTCTCAGGGAAGCGAAGACAGGACTATTGAACAGTCATTGGATTTAGGATGGGAATTGGTTTCTTCCTACCCTGATAATGAATTGAAACAGGTTAAAAAAGAGCATATTTCAAAATACCGTGTAAAAGCGAAAACGGAGTAGAGATAATTTATGGAGCAGTCCAGTCCTACCAGAACAGAACTATTACAAAAGAAAAATCAGATAAGTCTTGCGAATCAAGGGAAAGAATTATTAAAACAAAAGCGGGACGCTTTAATGATGGAATTTATGAAAGTTCTTGATCACGCGCTTCGCATGAGTAATTTTTTACAGCGTGCTTTGGCGGAAGGCCAATATTCGCTTGCGACCGCTCAGGCGGTTGATGGAATGATAACGGTAAAATCAGCCAGTTTCGCGACAAAATCAGATGTAACCGCGTCAATTACAGGTACACAAGTTATGGGAGTGCCATTGCCTGTCGTAACGAAGGGAGTGAGCCCGATCCGAAACCAGTTTTCAAGAGGTTATAGTATTACAGGCGTAAGCAGCCGTATCAGCGAAACCGCGGAAAAATTTGAAAAAATAGTTGATGTAATTATTGATAATGCTCATATTGAAACAAGGCTTCGCCGTCTTGGGGAAGAAATTCAAAAGACTAACCGCCGTGTAAACGCATTGGAACATATTGTCGTTCCTGCTTTGAAAATGCAGGTTGTTTATATCAAAATGACCCTGGAGGAACGTGCTCGTGAAGATCTGTTTCGCTTAAAAAAGGTTAAGAAGGCAATAGAAAAAAATAAGAAGAATATATCAAGTGAAAATTAATTTATTTATTTAAGGAGGGTTCTCAGATGGCAGGGAATAGGTATATGGTAGCCGCAACGCCTCACACTTTAGAGATATTTAATAATCTGGATAAATCTTCAACTAATGATATAAAAGAAATAAGCCTTAAAACCGATTTATTTTGTTTATTTTATCTGGAAAATCCTGTCCTGAAAAATTTGGAAGAAGTTCCTATCGAATTATGGATGAGTTATTTTTTATTAGAAGGCCTGGTTGAACATTATTCTTTAAAAAATATTCAGTCCTTTACGAAAGATCATCCGGTAGATTCTTATTGGATCGCGGGTAAAATTTTTAGTGAATTTAAAACAATTAAAGAAGGCAAAAAAACACAGAATTTTTTTGTAAATTCCAATAGTTTTTTGACAAATTCTAAAAATATGGATTTTGATGATTTAATAGCAGGGAAAGAAACTCGGCAAATAAAAAAACAGATAAAGATGATACTGAGTAATATTTTAGTTTCCCTAAATGGATTTTTAAGAAAAATTGAACCTCTATCGATGCTTGTGCGGGGCCATGATATCGCCCCTTTATCTTTTCAGCAAATTGATGACAGTCAAGTTCTTCAGTTGGCTGAAAAGCTTCAAAATCCTAAATTTAAAGAATTAATAAAAACATTCGCGCATTCAAACATTAAAGATTCGCAGGAAGATGCCGCGAATGGAAAAAAAGATGAAACACAATCGGGAATTCTCCTTCATAACATTTTTTATATAAACGATAAAACCCAAGATAAAAAAGATATATATAAGAACTGGTTAATTAGAGAAATAAAAGATTATAGAAAAGATAAA
>JBDROR010000206.1:0-2388 GCA_043809805.1 bacterium | reverse complement strand
CTTTTCTACAGCATAAGAACCGAAAAGATAAGCGCTTTTAAAATCAAGCCCTTCTGCCTTTATAAATTGCATAAAATTTTTAGCTATTTTAATAGCTATCTTTTGATTGCTGATTTTAACCATTTTCTAAATTCCTCAATTTTTTTGACATATTTTTTAGAATATTCCGCCGTGCATTTATTTTTAAAATTTTCTTTAATGTTTCATTACTTTATAGTCATTATCAGAAGACCTAGTCCAATATTCTATTATTTCGTCTTTTGTCATGATTTGTATTTTAACATAATCCGTATTTGTAAACAATGGGAATTAAAAATTTATAGGAAATATTTTGGAAGACGTCCCCTTTCCCGTCCCACACTTCTTTTCCGAATTATACGCGAGAAAAAAACCTTTAAGCTGTTCCCTCACGCTCTAGGCGACAGCTATAACCCTCTTAAAAATTCCGGTTTTAACCTTAAATCTCCGTTAATCGCCAATTCCAGGGTATGCAATAGCTTAATTTTATCTTTCGGGAATACTCCTTCTAAAGAAAGATAGTTTGAAGCGTGATTTGAGCGGAATATAGTTTTATTCAGGTTAAGCCCTTTAATAATTTCATAGGATTCTTTTAACAATTCTATGGAACTTAGTTCTTTAAAACCACCTTTTTTTATTTCTTCCGCTAAAGGTGTACCGGGAACAATCATCAGGGAAAGAAACGAAAGATATCTGGGCTGCATTAGATTTAAAGCTTCTATTGTCCCGTTAACATGTTCTTTAGAATATTTTACACCGCCTAACCCCAATAATACAATAACCGAAGACTTTATCCGCGCCATCGCCGCCTTATTCACCGCTTCAATCATTTCCTTAACGCTTGCCCGTTTACGGCAACGGTTTAATATATCCTGACTGCCGCTTTCTAACCCCATATAGATAAGGCTTAGCTTATGGGCGCGCAATTCTTTTAATTCATTTTCATTTCTTCGCGCTATATTCTGCCCATTAGCATAACTTGAGATACGGGAAAGTTTTGGAAAAGATTCTTCTAACTTTCTTAAAATGGGAAGAAGATTATTATTACCTAGAACAAGCGCGTCTCCATCCATAAGAAAAACCCGCCGCGTATCTTTATCCCAACAGGCTTGCTGATTTATATCCGCCGTAATTTCTTTATTATTTTTTACGCGAAACGGTTTATCCTGATACGCGCCGCAAAAACTGCAGGAATTCACAGAACAGCCCAGGGTTACTTGTAAAAGAAAACTATCTGCTTCCGCGGGAGGCCTTATAACCGGTTCTATAATACTCATTTAGTATCGTGTCCCCTGATTTGATTAATTTATAAAAACAAAACCCCTTGCGCAGAAATGAACAACACAAGGGTTCGAATTGGTTGCAATGGCGGGCCGAATGGGACACGAGTCGAATTACACAACATCAAACAATACAACTACTTGTGTCACTCCACAAGAAACGCTCGATAAGAATGCTCATATCCCTCGGTCAACCCATTAATACTTCGTTGCCTTACAATAAAGGCATTTTATTAAAAAAACTGGTGAATGCGAGGTAAAACCTCACTTAATCTGCGCTAGATACCACAAACTGATCTGCTAATTTTTTGAAACTCATATTAAACTGCACCGCCTCATGCGGAATTAAAACATATTTCCACGGCTTTTTGTTATTCTCTATCGCAAATCGGGTTACATGCTCACAATAATGAAGTGCTGCTATAGCCTTTTCCTTCACCTCATCAGAATCCATATCCTTTTGCATTTTTGTCTCAACTATACAAATAAACTCTGATGTTTCAACTACAAAGTCAGGATTATACCTTTTAGAATTGTGTGCCCAGCATATTTCAAATTGCCCATCTGCCGGTCTAAGCCATTTCAATACATCTGTATCTTTTTCTAAAATAATCGCAAAATCTTTTTCCGTCTTTGAATCAAATTTATACTTAACATGGCAAGCTTTTTGAAACCCCACAAATACCTTGCTTGGGATTGTTGATGCAGGCTCTATTGTATCCGTATATGGATACACATCATCTGCAGTATATTTTGAAAAATTAGGCTCTTTTATCGCTACAAAAGGAAGAACCGTAACATCCTCATATTTCGGCGCTTCACAGTAAAAATTTCCCATCATTTGCGCATAGATAAAACGAGCAATTTCTCTTTTGTTATACTGCACAACATTAATGACGGCATCTTCCGTTTTTAAATAGGATTTAAACCGGTCTATAGCCTGCTTTGCCAACTTAAAAAGCAGATCCGCCTGTTTGTCGTAATCAATTTCGGGCAAATGCACCAACTCATTGACGATGATATTGTCAAGACGATCGGGAATAATTCTGCCCTTACCCCTTATATAACTGATCCCATCATCCTGTTCACG
>JBDROR010000205.1:0-3202 GCA_043809805.1 bacterium | reverse complement strand
GACTATTTAATAGCTTGGAAAATTAATTTATGGAAAAATTGAATTTACCTATTATTACGAAGCCTCTTCCAGAGCCAAAATGTCTTTCAATGGATGATTATTTGAAATTTGTTAAACTTCATTTAAAATATACCTTTAATAAAAAGGCATATCAAGCATGGAAAAAAATAATTGCGGTAAATGTGCCGTTTAAAATTTCTATTTTTTTATTTTTAATATTTTCCCTGATGTTCGGTAATATGCTGTCAGCCTCATTTGTCGACAATGCTTTTGCATATTGCAGGATTAATCTCGAGAAAAGCGCTAATCAGGATATATTAGGACTTGCAAATGATATTTTAAAGGAGCAGCCGGAAAACTCTTTGGAAAACGAAGCTGTTTTGAAAGCAATTTCATTGGTTTCTCTCAAAGATATTAAAGGGTACGCGTTCGCCGATAATAAAAATGGACGATTGGATTATCTGGCCATTATTGATTTGGCAGACAAGTTTTCTATGGAGGTTGCGGGAAGAACGATTGAGATTGAGGTTAAGGATGAAAACAGCCTTGCAAAGGCTAGAATGGCCGCTTTAGAAAAATTGTTAAAAGAGTCCTTGGGAGGAGACGCAAAATTAAAATCAATAGAGATTCTTCATAGTAAAATATTTTTTAATGAAGAAAAAGAAAATCGGGAAAAACTTTCTTCTTTTACAATTATGCCGGGCAGGGTCATATTGTCCAGCAATAAAATTTTAATCAGGGGATTCTTAAAGGAAGGTTTAAAAAGCGGGGAAACAATTGAAAGGTTTAGCGAAATCGTCAAAAAAATACGTTTGCAAAATGGGGGATTGATATTGTTAGACAATAAAAATGGCGATGTCACTAAATTCATTCAAAAGATACCGGAGGTTCAGTTTACCAAAGCGGGTTTTTCTTTCGAGCAGATAAGCCCGGAAAAAATAAAAGCTAATCTGGCGGTTCAGGTTCCCAAAGAACTGAGCGAGGAAGTCGAAAAGCAGATACAATCTTTAGCAGAATATGAGGATTTAAAGATAAAAAAAGAAAATGATCACAAGACTGATTATATATTTATTTTAGCTGATTTTGTTTGTGGCAGGGAGATTTTTAGGTGAGAATAATAATAACCGGCGCTAATGGAATGCTGGGATCGGATTTGTGCGAAATACTTCGCGCAAGGAAAAAGTTTGAGGTATTTCCGTTTTATGGAGATGTAGGGGCGATTCATGAATCGCCCAAAACGAGCGACGCCATGCCTGCCGGCAGGCAGGAACGACGAGTTATAGACATAACTGACCGATCGATGATAGAGGCGGGAATTACTGAAATCAAGCCCGACATTATCATCCACACCGCCGCTTATACAGATGTCGATGGATGTGAAACAAATCGGGAGATGGCATATCAGGTTAATGCACTGGGGGCACAAAATGTCGCTTTAGCCGCAAAAAAAAGCGGGGCGTTTTTGATTTATATCAGCACTGATTATGTTTTTGACGGAGGGAAAAAAGGTCCTTATTTGGAAAATGACGCGCCGAATCCAATGAGTATTTATGGGAAATCGAAACTGGACGGCGAGAAATTTATACAAAATATTTTGAGCGACTGGGCTATTATTCGCATATCATGGTTATTTGGCCTTAATGGCAAGAATTTCGTCAAATCAATCATTAAACAGATTCACGATTCACGATTCACGATTCACGATTCACGGATTTTGAAAGTTGTTGATGATCAAATCGGCTCACCTACTTATACCGGAGATTTATCTAAGGGGATAAGTTTTTTCTTAGAAAATGGATGTAAAACAGGTATATATCATTTGACTAATCAAGGGTTTTGCAGTTGGTTTGAATTCGCGAAAAAGATTGTTGAGTTGACAGGTAACGCCGGCAAAATAATGGTTGAACCGGTAAATTCTTCACAGTTTGTCCGTCCAGCTAAACGGCCGCGTAATTCTGTTTTGGAAAATTATGTATGGAAATCAAAAGGTTATCCGCTTCTTCGGAATTGGGAGGAGGCGTTGGAAGAATACTTGGTGGAGAGTTCTGTCATTCCCGCGAAGGCGGGAATCCAGTAGGGGCGACCGGCCGGTCGCCCGTATGTTGTCATTCCGAGCGGAGGTTTGTCATTCCGAGCGGGAGCGAGGAATCTTATACTGGCAAATTGTACAGGCAAAATAATAATTATAATTTTTATTTTTTTAAAAAATGGGAGGTAAAATGTTTGTTCCATTAGTAGATATGAAAAGCCAATATAATTTGATAAAAAAAGAGATCGATACAGCCGTCCAAAAAGTTATCGAAAGCGGCAGATATATTATGGGCGAGGAAGTGGAAAAATTTGAACAGGAATTGGCCCATCATTGCGGAGCAAAATACGCAGTTGGCGTTTCATCCGGCACTGACGCGCTATATTTAGCCCTGCGGGTATTTGATATTGGCCCCGGAGACGAAGTTATCAGTGTTCCTTTCACATTTATGGCAACAACTGAAACAATTTGCCTGACCGGCGCCACCCCTGTGTTTGTCGATATCGATCCAAAAACTTTTAATATGGACGCGAGTAAAATAGAAAAGGCGATAACTAAAAAAACCAGGGCAATTATGCCGGTCCATTTATATGGGCAATCGGCTGATATGGATCCAATAATGAAACTGGCTAAAAAATATAAATTGGTTGTTATTGAAGATGCCGCGCAGGCCATTGGCGCGAAATATAAAGGCAAACAAGTTGGCAGTATCGGCGATATCGGAACTCTGAGTTTTTTTCCGTCAAAAAATCTTGGTGCATGCGGAGACGCGGGGGCGGTATTAACTAACAGAAAAGATTTAATCCGTAAACTTAAAATGCTCAGGGAGCATGGTTCAGAGAAAAAATATTGTCATGATTATATAGGGACGAACAGCCGGTTGGATGCCTTGCAAGCGGCGGTATTAAGGGTTAAATTAAAATATTTGAATGAGTGGACGGAGAAAAGAAGAGGATTGGCAAAGATTTATAACGATATGATTAAACCGCGGAAAAATATGATTCTTCCAATCGAAGAGCCTAATAATAGACATGTCTATAATCAATATACATTGCGTGTAAAAAATAGAGAAAATTTCAAAAACTACTTAAATCAAAATGAAATTCAAAGTGTTTCTTATTACCCGGTGCCTATGCATTTGCAAAAAGCCTTTAAGTTTTTGGAATATAAAAA
>JBDROR010000204.1:0-3785 GCA_043809805.1 bacterium | reverse complement strand
CCAACATCCTAATTAAATTGTTGGGTTGCGCTTCGCTTAACCCAACCTACAAAACTTATTATTTTTTTTGACCATTTGTACCTCCCTATTTTTCAAACTCTAAACACTAAATCCTAAACTCTAAACAAACCCAAAATTATAAACTCAAAATAAAACACAAACCGTTTTGTTTTGGGTTTTGGATTTATTTAGTGTTTCGAGTTTAGGATTTAGAGTTTCATATTTTTACAACTCTCCACCCAATATCCGGCCGATAATACATTTTCTCAAAATTTATTTTTTCAACAGCTTTATAAACCTTCTCATGAGCTTCTTTAAAATTATTTCCTAACGCTGTAACCCCCAAGACCCTGCCGCCATTTGTAAAATGACGTCCATCCTTTTTAACAGTTGCCGCGTGAAAGACATAAGTATTCTCCGAATCAATTAATTTATCCAATCCAGAAATCTCTTTCCATTTTTCATAATTTCCCGGATATCCTCCCGACGCGATAACAACACAAATAGATTTCTCATCAATCCATGAAACCGTATTTTTTGTCAAAAAGGAAGATAAATCCTTTCTTTCAGCCGCGTCAAGCAAATCAAATAAATCAGTTTTCAATCTTGGCAAAATCGCCTGTGTCTCAGGATCGCCAAAACGGCAATTATATTCCAAAACATAAGGTTCGTCATCCTTAATTATTAAACCAAAATAAATAACTCCCCTATAATCAATCTCTTCTCTTTTCAATCCTTGCAATGTGGGAAGTAAAATTTGTTTTTTAATTTTATCTTCCAACTCTTTATTAAAAAACGGCACTGGAGAATACGCACCCATCCCGCCTGTATTTGGGCCTTTATCATTAGCATAGATTCTTTTATGGTCCTGGGCTGAAGATAGAGGTAAAATTGCCTCTCCATCGGTTATAGCGATAATTGAGATTTCTTCACCCCGCAAAAATTCTTCAATAACAACCAGTTCTCCCGCATGGCCAAGCGTACTATTCTCCATAAAATCAGTTAAAGCGCTTCGCGCCTCTTTCTTGTCATTGCAAATCACTACGCCTTTTCCCGCGGCCAGGCCGTCCGCCTTAACTACCAAAGGATACTTCTGACTTTCACAAAATTGGATGGCCTTTTCTTTATCAGTAAAAGCTTGAAATCCGGCGGTTGGGATATTGTATCTGGCCATAAATTCTTTAGACCAAGCTTTACTGCCTTCTAATCCGGCCCCCGATTTACCCGGGCCAAAAATACGCAGCCCTTTACCGCGGAAGGCATCAACAATCCCTAAAGTTAAAGGCAATTCCGGGCCGACAATAGTGAAATCAATATTCTCTTTTTTTGCGAAATCAGCCAAAGAATTAATATCTTCAACTCCAATTGAAACACACTCGGCAATATCCGCTATCCCGCCATTTCCCGGAGCGGCAAAAATTTTTCCCACTTTCGGGCTTTTACTTATTTTCCACGCGAGAGTATGCTCCCTGCCGCCGCCGCCGATAATTAAAATTCTCAAGCTATTCTCCAGTTTTTTCGACTTTATCTCAAAATGCCAACAACTCTTCTTATTGATTTTTCATCTATCAACTGATTAGTAATATATTTATGAAGCACACTCGCAATCAGTGTTTGGTAAGGAATCCCTTCTTGTTCAGCTTCATGTCTTATATGTTCCAAATCATTTTCATTCATCCTTAAGGTAATCGCTTTTTTCTGATTTGCCCTGTCAATCAAACCTTCTATTTTTGCTATTTTATTTGAGGATAATTCAATATACTTATCATATTCTTTTTCAATTTGCTTTTCTTCGGGGGTTAATTTAACACGCATTTATTTTTCCCTCCATAAATTTTATTAAATTTCCTACTTGGATAAACTGTCTTGATAACAATATTATCTTCCATATCTGTTATAAACGGAACCACATGAACATAATTTTTATAATCTATGATGAATATCTTTTGGTTCTCTCTTGCAGAGTTTTCTAAAATCTTGATATATTTTTTATTAAAAATAATATCAACGATTTCATCCAGCAAAATATTTTTTTTCTGTTTTAAAAAATTATACTTCTCTTTATCCCAGATTATCATATTTTATTGTATCAAAATAATTTACAATGTCAATACATCATCAATATTAATTTTTAATGCCTAAAATGCCTCATTCCGGTAAGTATCATCGCCAAATTATATTTATCCGCCGCGGCAATAATTTCATCATCCCTTATTGAACCTCCAGGCTGGATAATTGCCGTAGCGCCCGCTTTGGCAATCTCTTCCACGCCATCGCTGAATGGGAAAAAGGCGTCAGAGCCAACTACAGTTCCTTTGATCTCAAGATTGCTTGTCTTTGCCTTCAAAACAGCTATTTTACAGGAATCCACCCTGCTCATTTGACCGGCACCGATGCCGATAGTTCTATCCTTTTTTGTAAAAATAATCGCGTTAGACTTAACATGTTTTGTTACCTTCCACGCAAAAAGAAGACTTTCAGTCTCTTCTTTCGTGGGCTTTCGTTTTGTAACTACCTTCAGATCTTTTTCAGAAACTGATCCCCAATCACGGTCCTGCATTAAAAATCCTCCCGCGACCTTTTTCATATCATAAGGATCAGACGCCTTATTTAATTTCTCTTCACCCATCTCCATTAAGCGGATCCCCTGTTTCCTGGCAAAAAGCTCCAACGCCTCTTTGGAAAAAGACGGAGCGGCAATCGCTTCAACAAACGTATTAATTATTTCCGCGGCCAAATCTTTATCCACCTCACGATTAAAAGCCAACACACTTCCAAATGCCGAAACAGGATCCGTCTCCCTTGCCAAACAATACGCGTTAAGGAGATTTTCATTCACAGCCGTGCCACAGGGATTATTATGTTTCATAACTACTGAAACAGGCTCGGAAAATTCCAGAGACAGCCTCCACGCGGCATCTAAATCCAAAATATTATTAAACGAAAGCTCTTTACCCTGTATTTTTTTCGCTTTTGCCAAACTTCCCATTGGCGCGTTATTTTCGATATAAAAAGACGCTTTCTGATGAGGATTTTCACCATATCGAAGGTCATAACTTTTTTGCAATTTAAAAGAAAGTTCACATGGGAACTTATCCGTGTCCACCTGGTAGCCGCAACCTTCAGGTTGCGTCGTTTTGCGCAGGCTGAAGCCTGCGGCTACCACCGGTAACTCCGAAAGATATTGGCTTATTATCGTATCATAACGGCTAGTATGAGCAAAAACCTCTTTTGCCAGTTCAAATTTTGTTTCCGCCGAAACAGAACCGCCTGTTTTTTTCATTTCTTCAATAACCGTATTATATCTTTCGGGATTAACAATTACCACTACATCCTCGTAATTCTTCGCGGCTGAACGAAGCATTGTCGGCCCGCCAATGTCTATATTTTCTACTGCCTCGGCAAGGTCAACATCCGCTTTGGAAATAGCCTTTTCAAAAGGATACAAATTAACCACAACCATATCAATAAGTTTTATATCATATTTTTCAACAGTCTCCATGTGTCCCGCGAGTTTTCTGCGGGCAAGCAGCGCCCCGTGCACCTTCGGATGGAGTGTCTTTACCCTGCCATCAAGAATTTCGGGGAACCCTGTTAATTCAGAAATGTTTCGGACAGGAATTCCCGCCTTTTTCAAAAGGCTTTCCGTCCCCCCTGTCGAGATTATTTCCACGCCCATTTTATGAAGCTCCCGAGCAAATGTCTCTATCCCTGTTTTGTCTGAAAGACTGATTAACGCTCTTTTGATTTTATTCATATATTCTCCTGTTTTTCGTTGTTCATAT
>JBDROR010000203.1:0-30088 GCA_043809805.1 bacterium | reverse complement strand
TGAAACAGACAGCAAGATTTTTATTAAAGGAAATTCTCATTTTTACAAAAATAACAATATCCCGAAAAATCTATTGGAACTGGGGATTGACAGACTGGTAGAAGAACTAATTTAATTGATGGAAAATATTTATAATGTCTTTCATGTGATTTATCGGGAAATAGTCATAATGGGGCCCTATTTTTTACTTAGTGTTTTAACCGGGGGCCTTATGAAAACCTATAAAGTGGACCGTTGGCTTTATAGTTTTCTTAACAAATCACAAATTGTCTCTATTTTAATTGCCGTTATTGCGGGTGTAGTGTCGCCTATGTGTTCCTGCGGGATACTTCCGGTTTTTATTACGCTTCTTGACATGGGCGCTCCTTTATCCGCTTCAATAAGCCTTCTTACAACCTCTCCAATAATGAGTTCGGGTGCTTTTATTTTAACATACGGAGTTTTGGGATATAAGATGGCTTACATTAAGTTATTCGGAGCGGTATTTATCGGCCTTTTGACCGGTTTTATTTTTTTTGTTTTGGAAAAAGCGAATTATTTTAAAAAAGATATTATCCGATTTAATCGTTATAAAGACGATAAATCAGTTTGTCAGATATGGAGGAAAGAAGTAGGGGCGATTCATGAATCGCCCGAAACTACTGACGGAACATCACCCGTAGCTTTAGCGAAGGGTGACGAACGACGATTGCCTGTGGATACACAGTTGGCGGAGAATAAATTTTTGTTTTTCTGTAAAAGGGCGAGGGAGCTTTTTGTATTTATTGGAAAATTTGTTTTGCTTGCTATAGTATTTGAAGCGATAATTGCGGTTTATGTGCCCTATGAATGGATAGAGGCGATTTTAGGAAAAAGAGGCGGCATTTCATCTGTTATCAATGCGGTGTTGATTGGCATTCCTCTTCCTGTAAATGGAGTGTCCGTGGTGAATGTTTTGAAAGGTTTAGTTGAAAAAGGGATGTCAAACGGTGCGGCGGTTGCCTTTCTTTTTGCCGGGCCGGTTACTGCGGCGCCGGCAATTACGGTTCTCGCGGGTATGATTGAAAAAAAGGTTGTTTGGTTATTTTTAATCATTGGTATTTTGGGTTCCTTTTTTCTTGGGTTAATTGGGCAGTTGTGGTAAAATTACTAAAAGAAGTCATAAGTGAAGAATATCACTTGTGACTTTTGTTGGAGGAGTTTTTATGCGCAATATTCTTAAAAAGAGCAAATGTTTATTTTTGGCAATAATTATTTTTGGGTTTGGCTGCGCCCATATGCCAAAAAATAATCCGGCAAATCCAATCAGAAAAGTAGCCGTTTTGCCTATGGTGAATAATACTTCTGATATGGACGGCCCGGAGTTGGTACGAAAAGGGTTTAATAAGCTTGTTAGAAGTAAATATTATGAAGTGATGGGTATCCCGCAGATTGATGAAATACTTCGTGACAGAATGGGGATAACATTAGGCGGACAGCTAGGCCTTACGAATGCTCAGAAATTAGGTGAGGAACTGGGTGTGGATGGGGTGGTTTATGGAGAATTACTGGATTTTAATTATACGATAACCGGATTTTATAATTCCAAAGTTGTCAGGGCAAAATTTAAACTGGTTTCTACAAAAACCGGGGATACGGTTTGGGAGAGAGAAGAAAAAGTACAAAAATCCGAGATATCATTTAACAGTAAAAACGCTTTGGAATCTTTTAAGGGAAATTTAAGTTCCAAAATTATTTCAAAGGCAGTGAGGATTTCTCCTTTGCAGGGTGAGACAAATGAATTAGTATACAAGTTTTATTCAACATTTCCAGCTGGGCCGGTGGGAGTGGGAAAATAGTTGTCGGTTTTCAGTTTTCAGTTGTCAGTCTCTTGTCTGACAACTGGCAACTAATAACTGAAAACTATTTCAGAAGGAGGAAGATAGAATGAAAAATAAAATAAATTTGTTAGTCAATATCTTGTTGATTGGGCAGCTGATGTTTGTCCTAAACGGCTGCGCGTCTACTTCAGGTAAAGTAAAGGACGATGTTTCTGTTACAGGGCAAACCGAAAAAATAGAAAAAGCCGGCCAAAAATATTCCGGGCCGCAATATACGATTGGAATTATTACATTTGACAATAAAACCCCGTCAAAAGTTTTAGGGATAGGTGAAGCGGCTACTGTAATTTTAAGAACTCAGATTGAAAGTGCAGGATTGAAGGCTATTCTTTTAAGTGAAGACGAATTAAGCAACCATGGAAAAGTAATAGAATTAGAAAAGACAGGTGTTTTAAAAACAGGGAAAAAAGACGCGAGTGAAGGATTGGAAAGCATAGATTTTCGTGTGTCCGGCGCGATTACCGCTTATTCAGAGGCAGAGGAAGGGACAGATATCTTAATCACTTCAAGTAAAACGCAGGTGGCGCGTGTAACGGTAGATTACGCGCTAATTGATATCGCGAGCGGAAGGAGTTTGGTGGCTGAATCGGGCATGGGGGAATATAAAAAAAGAACCAGCAAAATTTTAGGGCTTGGCTCAAAAGCAAGCTATGATACAAATTTACGCGATGGCGCGTTACGTGATGCTTTAGGGAAGGCATTGGAAAAAATGATGAAAAAACTGGTTAGTGAACCGTTCCAAAGCAAGATTGCTTTGGTGGATAATAACGTGGTTTTATTCAGGGCTGGAACAAAGTCAAACCTTCGGGTTGGGACAAAATTAGCCGTTTTTAGAGCGGGGCGGGAAATAAAGGATCCTGATACAGGGAAAGTAATTGGTGTTCGTGAATTAAAGGTTGGAGAAATTACTATTACTAATCATCAAAACAAGGCCATTTCTGAGGCCAGTGTTAATTCAGGAATAGAGATTAAGCCTGGAGACATTGTCAGGCAAATTAGATGAACCACAGAGATCACAGAGAGAAATTAAGAATTTCACTGTTAACTCATTAATAGTTATAGGTTTTTCTGTGTTCTCTGTGGTTAAGTTTTGACATTCCCGCGATGAACACAATGGGGTTTTGTATGAATTGGGCTATTGCTGTAACAATTACAAGGATTTTACTGATACCTGTTTTGATTATTAATTTGGTCAATTATCTTGGAGGTGAAGATAAGTATAGAATTTTTTCGATTATCCTCTTTACTATAGCCGGTATATCTGATTTTTTGGATGGTTTTATCGCGAAGGTTTTTCATCAGGAGACCGAATTAGGGCGCTTTTTAGATCCGGTTGCGGATAAATTGCTTTTAATTTCCGCTTTTGTGATGCTGGTTGTTGTTAACTTGATTCCTGTATGGGTAGTTATTGTTGTTATTACCCGCGATATAATAATTCTTTTCGGATGCATAATTATTTATCTTATTTTAGATGATATTGAAATCAAGCCTAGAATTTTAAGCAAGGTAACAACCTTTGTCCAGATGATTACCATCTTTTTTGTTCTTGTCAGAAATCCTTACGCGAGGTATTTTTGGTTCGCAACCGCAATAATAACCACTATCTCAGGATTTGATTATATTATCTCAACGATCGTAAAAACGGAGAAAAAGGTTTAAATTATGAACTTATCTATAGTCGCGATTATAGGAAGGCCAAATGTTGGGAAATCAAGCCTTTTTAATAAGCTTCTTGGCCGCCAGGAGGCTGTAGCTTTTCATGAATCGGGTGTTACAAGGGATAGAAAATACGCTGAAACTGAATGGAACGGAAAAAAATTTATTATAGTTGATACCGGTGGGATGGAATTGTCCGCGGAGGCGGATGATGTCAAAAATAACATGAAAGAGCATTTATGTGGGGGAGGTATCGGAGGGACAAAAAATGAAATTATTGATCAGGCAAAGATTGCGGTTGAAGAATCTGATTTAGTTCTTTTTGTGGTCGATGGAAGGGATGGTGTCACTCCGCTTGACAAATCCCTTGCTAATTATTTAAGAAAGAAAAACAAACCGGTTCTTGTTGTAGTAAATAAAATTGATAATAATAAACAGGAGCATCTGGCATGTGAATTTTATAGTTTAGGTTGGGAGAAAATTTATCCCATATCCTGCGCGCATGGAAAAAATATCTCTGATTTATTGGATAGTGCTGTGCGGTTATGTCCGTTTTATGAAATGTCTCATTCTGAATTGTCGGAATTAGAAGATACTTCAATAAGAGTTGCTGTTGTAGGCAAGCCTAATGTGGGGAAATCCTCACTGGTAAATAATATCTTGGGAGAAAACAGGGTAATAGTAGATTCTGTCCCCGGGACAACACGGGATTCCATAGATACTGTTTTTAATTATAAAAACAAAAAATTTGTTTTGATTGATACTGCGGGATTAAGAAAAAAAACAAAAATAAAAAATGACCTTGAGAAAATAGTTGTATGGCAGACAATAAGAAGTATCAGCCGGTGTGATATCGCGCTGCTTCTTATTGACGCGGTGGAAGGTATCAATATGCAGGAAATGAAGATTGCAGATTTGATAATTCAGGCTAATAAATCATGCTTGATTATAGTTAATAAATGGGATATGATTGACAAGGGTGCGCGCGATTTTAAAGATTATATAAAATTTGTAGAGGAGAGATTTCCGTCTTTGGCCTTTGCCCCTGTTTTTTTTGTATCTTCCAAAACAGGCGAAGGCATTGAAAGAATTTTGGAAACAATTCCGTTTATATACGCGAATTATACAAGAAAAGTGTCGACTAATCTTTTAAACAAGTTTATCTGGCAATTAAAAATGAAAAAAAATCCGCCTGCGATAAAAGGTTCTCCCGTAAAGATAAAACATATGACCCAGGTTGGAATAAAGCCGCCTGTGTTTTCTTTGTCTGTTAAGGGCATATTAATGCCTAATTATTTGAAATTCCTTAAGAAAAGCCTTTATAATGAGTTTGATTTTTCAGGGACGCCGTTGGTGGTGAAATTTAGGCAATAAATATAATTTGTCGAATAATTATGCCAATTAAAATTATTCTTTTCTTTATTTTTTGCTACCTCCTTGGTTCAATCCCTTTTGCTTATCTTGCCGGCAGGGTTTTGAAAGGGATTGATATCAGGGGGCACGGTAGTAAAAATATCGGTGCGACGAATGTGTCGCGGGTCTTGGGAAGAATTCCCGGTATAGCTGTTTTTATTTTGGATTTCAGCAAAGGATTGGTACTGGTTTTATTAGCCGGATATATTTTTAAAAGTCAGGAAAATGTTTTGACTATTAAAATTTTAAGCGGGCTTTTGGGTGTTTTTGGACATATATGGACGGTGTTTTTAAGTTTTAAAGGCGGGAAGGGTGTCGCGGCCGGTTTTGGTGTAATGGTTGGCTTGGTACCAAAAAGCGCATTGATTGTGTTATTTGTCTGGATTACTATCGTGATGTTGTCTCGTTATATATCATTGGGATCAATCTCGGCATCTTTGCTTTTGCCGGTCTTTGTATTTTTTATAGAAAAAGATAAAGGCGGGCTTTTTGTTTTTACGTTGATTATGTCAGTAATTATTATTTGCAAACACAGGGGAAATATTGAAAGGCTTTTATCCGGAACAGAAAATAAGATTGGGAGAGGGTAACCCCGCCCTTTATAAGCTGTCATTCCGAACGAAGTGGTTTGTCATTCCGAATTCAATTTAGGAAAGATTTCTCCCTTCGGTCGAAATGACAAATGGTCGGTCGGGTTGTCATTCCGAGCGGGAGCGAGGAATCTTATACTGACGATTAACAAGTTACGGAGATGTTTGGATGAAAAATAAAAATGAAAGTATGGACAAAATTACAGTATTAGGCGGAGGAAGCTGGGGAACGACAATGGCAATTTTGCTTGCGGAAAAAGGTCTGTCTGTAACTATCTGGGAATATTTTAAGGAAAATGTCGTTTTAATGCGGAATGATAGAGAGAACAAAAAATATCTTCCCGGGATTAAAATTCCGCAAAATGTGCGAGTAACAGATAATTTGGAAGAGGCTCTAAATAACTCTGAAATTTTAGTAGTAGCCCTGCCGTCTCATACGATTAGAATACATATGCAAAAAATAAACTATTTTAAAATAAATATACTACATGCTATTGTTATTTTAAGCAAGGGATTGGAAAATGGGACATTTTTCAGGATGTCGGAGGTAGTGAATGATTGTTTAGGCAAAGAATATGACGGGAAAATTGTTACGCTTTCGGGTCCAAGCCATGCTGAAGAAGTCAGCCTGAAATTTCCAACCGCGGTTGTTGCCGCGGGAAAAGATCATGAACTTTTAGAAAATATACAGCGGATTTTTGGGAATGAATATTTTCGCGTATATACCAATCCTGATCAGGTGGGTGTAGAGCTGGGAGGTTCTTTAAAAAATATTATTGCAATCGCCTGCGGAATAAGCGATGGGCTTGGTTATGGAGATAACACAAAGGCGGGGCTTATTACCCGCGGCCTGGCAGAAATCTCGCGCTTTGTGGCTGCGCAGGGAGGGGATCCTGTCACGTCTATGGGGCTTTCAGGGTTGGGTGACCTTGTAGTTACGTGCACAAGCAGACACAGCAGGAATAGAAAATTAGGAGAATTGATAGGCAAAGGAAATACTTTATCAGAGGCGCTTGAAAAGATGGTTATGGTAGCCGAAGGAGTAAAGACTACAAAGTCCGCGTTTGATTTGTCTCAAAAAAATAAAATTGATATGCCGATTACCGGTGAGGTTTATAAGGTTCTTTATCAAAATCAGTCTCCGCTTGATGCTGTTAATAACCTATTAAGGAGAAAGCAGAAGAGTGAGATCGTAAGTGGAGAGTGAGGAGTGGAGTGGTTTGTCATTCCGAACGAAGTGAGGAATTTTAATGTAAGATTTCTCCCTTCGGTCGAAATGACAAAATTATGCGGTCAAAATGACAGTTATTACGAGCGACTAGCGACTAGCGACTAGCGACAAAATACCAGGAGGATAACATGGTAGAGCATAGCGGGGAAAAACTTTTTTACAGTATTGGAGAAATAAGCGAACTAACGCAGGTTAAACCTTATGTCTTGCGGTATTGGGAGTCGGAATTTGATATGCTTCATCCCGTGAAAGGGAAAAATGGGCAAAGGATATTTAAGGGAAAAGATTTGGAAGCTATTTTAGAGATAAAAGAATTGCTCTATAGTGAAGGATATACTATTGCCGGAGCAAAAAAGAAATTTAAAGAAAATAAAAAGAATATTGAAAGTCAGAAAGATCTTTTTTCTGTTTCTGATGTGGAATATAAAAAATTTTTGACAAAATTAAAAAAAGAGCTGGAAGAATTAAATGAGTTGTTGAGCGTATTATGGAAGGGAGATTCTGAATGATTGAAGGAATTTCACCTGAATTAAAAACTGTTTTAGTGTCAATGCTTCCGATCCTTGAAGTGCGGGGGGCATTACCCTTGGCTATACAAATTTATGGAATGTATTGGCTTAAGGCATTTATACTGTCGGTAGTCGGTAATATTATCGCTGTTATCCCAATACTTTTATTATTGGGCCCTGTTTCTAAGTATTTAATGCGGTATCCTTTTTTTAATAGATTTTTTACGTGGCTTTTTGAACATACCCGGAAAAAGAGCGATATAATTGAAAAATATGAGACACTGGGGCTTATGATTTTTGTCGCGATTCCTTTGCCGATAAGCGGCGCGTGGAGCGGAGGTGTCGCGGCATTTCTTTTTGGGATTAGATTTTGGTACGCATTTATTGCAATAAGTCTGGGTATTTTTATCGCCGGCGTTATTGTTCTTGCTTTGATTAAGTTGAGTTATTGGGGGGCGGTAATTGTCGCAGTTGTGCTTATTGGGACAGTTGTCGCCGGATTGTACGAGGTTTTGATTAAAAAAAAGAACAGTTGATTTTAAACTTGACAAATGGTATAACTTTTGTTATACTCCAGTTATGAAAACAGTAATATCAATTCCTAATAATTTATTTAGAAATGCCGAAATGGCCGCTAGAAAGTTAAAAATGTCGCGAAGCCGTATGTTTTCGGAGGCTATTGAGGAGTATTTGGAAAATCATACTCAATCTCAAATAATGGAGAAATTAAATTTGGTTTACACAACAGAGAAGAGTAAATTGGACAACAGTATTTTGAGGATGCAAATTCAGTCGATTGATAAGGAAGAATGGTAATGGTTCGTGGAGAAATATGGTGGGCAAACTTGCCTGCACCTTCGGGGTCAGAACCCGGGTTTAGAAGGCCGGTATTGATTATTCAGTCTGACACATTTAATAAAAGTAAAATAAATACCATTATTTGTGTTGTGATTACATCAAATCTCAAATTAGCAAATGCACCGGGGAATGTCTTCCTTTCTAAAAGTGATTCCAATTTGACAAAAGAGTCAGTGATAAATGTTTCTCAGGTGATTGCTTTAGATAAGTCTTTTTTGACTGAATGTGTGGGTACGATAAATAAAATGTTAGTCAAAAAAGTAGAAAATGGTTTAAAATTGGTTTTGAATTTATAAGTTTTTTGTCGGGGCGTAGCGCAGTTGGTAGCGCGCTCGGTTCGGGACCGAGAGGTCCCCAGTTCAAATCTGGGCGCCCCGACCATAAATAGTAGAAACGGTGAGTATGCTGGCGTATCTTTTCATTAAGAGAGCGTTTGCAACAACGCTGACCGATGAAAATGCCATAGCGGCGGCGGCAATTTTTTGAAGCCGGATGTCCAGATATTAAAACAGGAAACAATAGATTTTACGAAATGCCTGTCAAGTTAATTTATTTGTTCTTGAGTTTGGCACTTTTTGTCATTCCCGCGTAGGCGGGAATCCAGACGTCGTCCCCGCTAAAACTCTTTGTGTTGCAAGGACTTATAAAAATTTACCAAACTCAAGTTATTTGTTTTATTGACTTAGCTAAAATACTGATTTAGAATCATTACAATAAATTCAGATTTTTATAACAATTACGAACTTCGTATATTAATTGTTGGCAAAATAAATGAATAAAAATATTATCAAAGTATTTTCGCTTATTATCTTGCTAATTCTCATGCTGGGAGCTATATCTATGGGATCACCTATACCAACAGAGATCAAATCTGTTGTAACCTTTGTTTTTGTCACTGATAAAGAGGGGGAATTAATTCCAAATGGCACATCCTTCTTTGTAGGTGTAAAAAAACCTACAAATACTAATAATTTTGTTGTTTATCTAGTTACAGCAAAACACGTTTTGCTTAAACCTAACACCACTGAATATTATGATACAGTTTTTATCCGATTAAATAAAAAAGAGGGTGGTTCGGACACTGGAGGAATTCCTATTAAAATTAATGGCGAAAATCAAAACGTATTTATACATACCGATTCTTCCGTTGATCTCGCAGTTATTCCTTTCTTACCTGATCAATCAAAGTATGAATTTAAATTTATCCCAGATGATTTGATTACAACAAAGGAAACATATAAAGAGCTTAATATTCGAGAAGGTACGGATGTGTTTTTTGCCGGACTGTTTTCACAATATATTGGTGCCGAAAAGAACTATCCTATTGTTAGATTTGGACGTGTTGCACTAACTACCGATGAGAAAATTTCATGGCAAGGAAAACTAATGGATCTGTATTTAATTGAAATTGGTTCTTATGGTGGTAATAGTGGTTCTCCCGTCTTTTTTTATCTCGGAAGCGACCGAGAACCTGGAAGTCTTATTGTTGGATCTCCTATTTTAAAACTGGCTGGTATTATGCAAGGGACTTTCCTTGATGCTCAGGAAATTAAGGTTGTTGAAACAAAACAAATTCCATTATCGCTATCAAATATGGGCATCGCAGCTATAGTGCCTGCATATAAGCTTTATGAAATTTTACACAGTAGCGAAATTAAGAAAAATAGAGGATTTTGAACTGAAAGAAAAGAGCAGAAACTTATATGCAACTAGCCGTTGCCAGAGAATAAATAAGAAAATAAATAGAATATTACAATAAAAAAGGGTAAAATAAAGCTCGATAATATTAAATTTGCATAGCTGAGGATAAATATGATGAAAAGCAAGCCCCAAAAGGATAAAAATAAAAAGTCAGTTAAATATAATTTTCCTGTAAGTTCCATAGATTTTTATTCTGTTAAGGAAACTTCTGGGGTTAACAACTACCGGAAAAAACCTTTCGCCGTCTATTATAAAAATCCTGAACAATCAGTACGTCTTCTTTTAGGCGATTGCATAGAAGTTTTGAATCAGGCAAGGGAAAACAGCGTAGATATGATATTTGCCGATCCCCCATATTTTCTTTCAAGTGGAAGTTTTACCTGTCAAAATGGGAAAATGGTGAGTGTAAAAAAAGGCGATTGGGATTTGAGCAATGGAACAAAAAAGAATTTTGAGTTTCATGTAGAATGGATAAAGGCATGCAGACGCGTATTAAAACCAAACGGAACAATTTGGATTAGTGGGACGTATCATTCAGTTTACCAATGTGGTTTTGCTTTAGAGGCTAACAAATTCCATTTTCTAAATGATATTGCATGGTTCAAGCCAAATGCTTCTCCCAACTTAAGCTGTCGTTTTTTTACTGCCAGCCATGAAACTTTGCTTTGGGCAAGGAAAGAAAAGAAAGCCAAACATACCTTTAACTATGATTTGATGAAAAATGGCGATTGGCCGGAAGATCAATTTAAGAAGTCTGGATTACAAATGAGGTCTGTTTGGTCAATTAATACACCAAAACCCACTGAAAAAAAGTTCGGCAAACATCCAACGCAAAAACCATTGGATTTATTAAAGAGAATTATTTTGGCAAGCACAAATAAGGGTGATTTAATCCTCGACCCTTTTGCCGGCAGTTCAACAACCGGTTTAGCAGCTTATCTTTACGGAAGAAATTTTGTCGGTATTGATACTGAAAAACAATATCTTGACTTATCAGTTAAAAGATTTGAAGAATTGTGTAAAAACACAAGACATAAATCTGAAATTTCAGCACTAAGCTGTGAAGAAAAATTATGTAAAACTGTCTCTCTGCAAAAAGATATTGGTCCAATATATACAAACGTTTAATAAATATGAAAATAATTACCAGAACAACGGCAATAAATAATTTAAAAAATTATATTGGACAAGATTTAAGAAAACTTGCTTCCCAATATGGAATTACCACCTATGAAACAGGGAAACAAAATAAAGGCTGGAAAGGTTTAATTCTTGAAAGATTAGCGGGTTTAGAAAATAATGTCTCAAAAGCGCCGAATGGTCTTTCTTATGAGTTAAAATCGGTTAGTTTTCGTTATGTCAAAAATAAACTTGTGCCAAAGGAAACAATGGCAATCACTATGATTAATCCAAAAGAATTAGAGAAAACTGAATTTTTTGACAGTCATTGCTGGAATAAATTAAAGGCAATTATTTTTTGTGCTGTAATGTGGCACGGTAAAAATTCTGAAAATGCTGAAATATTGAAAGTTGCCAGTTTGGACTTTGCCGAAGATGATAAATTAATCAAAGAAATAAAAGCCGATTATGATTTTATACGAGAAAAATTGATCAAACATGGTTTTAAAAGCTTAACCGGCAAAGATGGTAAATGGATACAAGCAAGAACAAAAGGTACTGGCGGAATAAATCCAAGAACAGAAAAAAGACGGCCGATAACTCGTGCGTTTTACGCAAGAACAAGCTTAGTTAAAAAGCTTTTTGCAACTGCCTCATAAAAGAAATAAATCAAGATGCATTTCCAGATAGGAGGTTTTAAAAATGAGATTAAATTATTATCGTGATACAGATTCGTTATATATTGATTTGTCGGAGAAAAAAAGTGTTGATAGCGTAGAAATCTCTGAGGGTGTAGTGATTGATTACGACGCTAATGGAAATATTGCCGGCATCGATATAGACAATGCAAGTAAAAAACTATCAATTAAAAAATTAGTGGTAAATAAGCTCCCTAGTGAACAAGAAGTATTGGTTGCATAACATAGCATTAAGAAAAGATACGAAATAAATTAGTACCGAGCCTTATCCTTTAATTACCGCCAGTGGTGTTAGTTCGATAGTGGCTTTCACAAGGTCTTTTTGATTCTCCATTACAACATCAATATCTTTGTAAGCGCCTGGCGCTTCGTCAAGGTCTCGAATGGTTCGTAGGCCGTGAACAATACCAGCCATTTTAGTTTGTTCTGTCTTGAGATTCAGTGTGTGCAGAGCTTCTTTTCTGCTCATCAGACGTCCAGCGCCATGCGAACAGGACTCGAAACTTTCTGTGTTCCCAAGGCCTTCGACGATGTAACTTTTTGTTCCCATGGATCCGGGAATAATCCCGCGCAGGCCGACGCTTGCCTTTGTCGCGCCTTTTCGATGCACCAGAACCTTTTCCCCAAAATGATGTTCTATTGCGGCGTAATTATGATGGATGTTGATTTCGTCCTGCTTTGTTGCGCCGGTCCATTTGTTTATAATTTCAACCATACGGTTCATCATAAGCGCGCGATTGGCAAAGGCGAAATTAAGACAATAATTCATCGCTTTAAGGTATTCCTGCCCTTCCACTGTATCGAGAGGCAGAAAGGCGAGGTTTTTGTCCGGTAGGTCGGACGCCAAACGTTCACAAAGGGACTGAGCCTTTTTGTGATATTCAATGGCGGTCTTTAATCCAAAATTGCGGCTGCCGCTATGTATCATAACCCAGATAGAGCCATCGCTTCCTCTTTGAATTTCCAAAAAATGGTTTCCGCCGCCAAGCGTGCCGAGTTGCTTTCTGGCAGAATTTAATTCCCTCTGGATAATCTGGATGTCCGGGGCGTAGTCGAATTTGTCCCATTTTTGCGCATGCCGATGGTGATTGAATCCAACAGGGATGACTTTACGAACATCACCCATAATACCTTTGATGGTCTCTGTGTCAATCTCTTTCAAAGACATTTTCACAGCTGCCATCCCACAGCCAATATCAACACCAACGGCGTTTGGGATAACGACTTGTTGTGTAGCCAATACGCCGCCAATCGGTACACCATAGCCTTGATGGCTGTCCGGCATAATTGCGACCCATTGAAACGTAAATGGCAGATTCGCAAGGTTGCGCGCCTGCTGTAACGCGCCTTCTTCGATGTCGTCAAGCCACATTTTGATTGGAAATCTTTCTGTGTTTATGATTTTCATTTTATGAGTTATACTACACCGTGTCATAAAAGATTACCAGTAAATTATTGTTATAGACATGTTAAGCGTAAAATATTATAATTGACGAATGGACAACGATGCTATCCCGCATTATATAAATCACCGTAAACGCATAAAAGAAAAATATAAAATATCCGGATTCGATGGATGGCTGGATTATGAAGTCCTTGAATTTGCGCTTTCGTATGCTATCCCTCGAAGAGATACAAAAACCATTGCAAAAGAATTATTGGTAAAATTTAAAACACTTAATGGTGTGCTTGATGCCGACGTGGAAGAGCTCGAAGATCTTAAAGGGATTTCTGAACATACAGCCATTTTTATTCGATTTTTAAAAGATATTTCGGCGCGGTATCTTGAAACAGGTATTTGTGAAAGAGACTTGGTTTCATCTCCTCAAGCGGTTTATAATTATCTTAAGGCTTCTCTTAAAGGCGCTTTTGACGAGGAATTTAAGGCGTTGTTTTTGAACAACAGAAATGCTTTGCTGGCGGTTGAGACCATACAAAAAGGGACGGTTAATAACTCGGTTATTTATCCCAGAAAGATTGTGGAACGCGGGCTTTATCATCATGCAAGTTCGATGATTATTGCCCATAATCATCCTGCAGGGACATTAACTCCGTCAGAGGATGATGTAAGGGTTACAAAAAAGATTTTGGACGCGCTTAAACTTATTGATGTTATTTTGCTGGATCATGTCATAATTGCGGGAAATAAATATTTTAGTTTTAAAGAAGAGGGGTTGTTTAATTAATTTTTCCCCAAAATTGGGGGATAAGGAGGATTATCCATGCATTATGAACGCCGAAGCCATCCTAGAGTCAAATGCCCTGTATCGTTTCAGATAATGATAGGTGATTATCCTGAGGCTTTTGGACAGATTTTGAATTTATCTATGGGCGGGGTTACATTTATTTTTCCTGAAAAATTGCACCCTCGGTCGGTTTTTGATTTTATCGTTACATGTCCTGTTACTCCATTTAATTTGGACGTCAATGGTAAAATTGTCTGGAGTGAAAATTTTCCCCAAAAAAATAATTTCATATCAGGAGTTGTTTTTCCATATCTTTCCGAAGAAGAAGTTTCTCAACTGAGAAGAGTTATCTCTATTTTTTCTCCAAAGGTTGAGTGTGACCGCCGTGAAAAAGAAAGGCGGAAAATGCAAGGCCAACTTTTGCAAAACAAGAGGAAAGAGGAAAGAAGAAAGAAAAACCATGTTTAATTATGACCCTTTCCAAAAAACAGCTATCGATTACATCGAAAATAATAATTCAGTTTTAATATCCGCTCCTACGGGCGCTGGGAAAACAATTATCGCCGAATATGTGATAAAAAAATGTTTACAGAATAAAGAAGGAGTTATCTATACGGCGCCTGTTAAGGCTTTAAGTAATCAGAAATTTCGTGATTTTAGAAGTCAGTATGGCGATAAGGTTGGAATTTTGACGGGTGATGTAAGTATAAATCCGAATGCGCCCGTTATGATTATGACAACAGAAATTTTTAGGAATAAATTATTAAGCGAAAAATCTTCGCTTGATAATTATAGATGGATAATTTTTGATGAAATTCATTATATTGATAATGAAGAACGCGGGACTGTGTGGGAAGAATCAATTATTTTTTTACCGGAACATATGAAAATATTGGCGTTAAGCGCCACTATACCTAATATTAATGAGCTGGCCGAATGGATAAGGCATATCCATAAACTGCAGCTCAAAGTGGTTGTTGAAAATAACAGGTCGGTGCCGCTTCATATTTTTTATCAGGCACAAGGCGATATAGCGAACAGTCTCGATGAAGTAAAAAAATTGGCGTATACAGGGGAGCATTATTATTCTCATCATGGAAGGCAATATTCGACCAAATCATTTCGGCCGAATCGTGTTCCGGATTTAGTTAAACATCTTCATGCGGCAAACGGATTGCCTTGTATTTATTTTGCTTTTGGCCGGCGCAGATGTGAAGCATTGGCGGAATCTTTGGCAGGGCGCAATTTTCTTTCCGATGGCGAAGAAAAAGGTGTAATTGAATTTTATAATTCGCTATGTAAGAAATTTAATCTCTTGTCCGAACCAGGGGCGGAATTATTGCGGCCGTTAATTTCAAGAGGGATTGCGTATCATCATGCTGGAATGCTGCCTACATTAAAAGAAGTTGTAGAAAGGCTTTTTACCATACGTTCTATTAAAATTATTTTTACAACTGAGACATTCGCTTTGGGTATAAATATGCCGGCAAGAAGTGTTATATTTGACGGACTGCAAAAATTTGACGGGACCGGTTTTAGGATTATGAAGGCTCGGGATTTCCAGCAAATGGCCGGAAGGGCCGGCAGGCGCGGTATAGATGATAAGGGATTTGTATATTGCCGTATTAATCCATTAGAGGTAGCGTTTGACAAAATAACCCATGTTGTGGAAGGAAAAACGGAAAAGGTTGTAAGTCAGTTTAATACTGCCTACGCTACTATTTTGAATTTATATAAGGATTTGGGCGAGGGACTTTACGAAATATATGAAAGATCATTCCATTATTTTCAAAATGATTTTATTCGTCGAAGAACAGCGGTAATACAGATTAAAAACAGGTTGTCACTGCTGAAAGATATGGGGTATGTCAGGAAAAATTCTCTTACGAAAAAAGGCCTTTTTGTATCCCAGATGTTTGGGCACGAGTTAGTCTTTGGGGAATTATATGAAAAAGGTTTTTTGGATAGAATGGATAAATATGAACTTGGCATACTGCTTCTTAGTTTAGTTTATGAACCAAGGCGGGGGCTTCCTAAAAGAATTATTCCAACTAAGTATAAAAGGCTTGAAAAATTCGTTTCCGCTCAAGAGAAGGGAATAAAAATAAAAGAAGCTAAATATGGCATAAGGACGTTTATTAAAAAAAGTTCTTTCCAAATGTCTGAGGCATTTGATTTTTGGATGCACGGAGAGGAATTTGGGGAAGTGCTTCGTTTTACTGACGCGGATGAGGGCGAAGTGGTTCGTTATTTTCGTATGGCACTGCAGTTGTTAAAAGAAATAAAAAGTAACCAGTGGACCTCAATACAATTAAAACAAAACGCGCATAAAGCTATTGAGAATATTTGCCGTGGAATAGTTGACGCTGAAACACAGCTGAAGGTGGAGTGAATGAGGAGGGGTGATTACATGTTGAATAGAAGGTTGATTTATATGGACAATGCCGCTACTTCTTTCCCAAAACCCGAAGCAGTCTATCAGAAGATGGATTATTATATGCGGCATATCGGAGGTAATCCGGGCAGGTCGGGGCATCAAATGGCCATTAAGGCTGATGAGATGGTTTATCAGACGAGGGAAAAAATAAAAAAAATTTTCAATATATCCGATTCGGAAAATATTATTTTTACCGCTAATGCCACCATGTCTTTAAATTTTGGGTTGAAAGGGATTTTGGATAAAGGGGATGAGGTTATTAGCAGTAGTTTGGAACATAATTCAGTTTGCAGGCCTCTTAGCAGCTTAAAAAAAAAGGGTGTGAAAATAAATTGGATACCTTGTTCAAAAGAAGGCTTTTTGGATCCGGATGACATTAAAAAGGCTATTACAAAAAAGACAAAACTTGTTGTAATCAATCATGCTTCCAATGTCGCGGGGACAATTGCTCCAATAAAAGAGATTGGAAATATAACAAAAAAATATGGAATATGTTTTTTTGTTGATGCCGCTCAGAGCGCGGGGACTATCCCGATTGATGTGGAAAAAGACAATATTGATATGCTGGCCTGTTCAGGGCACAAGAGCCTTTTAGGGCCTCAAGGGACGGGAATTTTATATGTTCGCGGCGGTTTAAAATTAAAGACCTTAATTGAGGGCGGAACGGGAAGCAGTTCCGAAAGTGAGAAACAGCCTGAATTGATGCCGGATAAATTTGAAAGCGGGACACTAAATATGGTTGGAATAGCAGGTTTAAACGCTGGGATTGAGTTTCTTTTAAAAAAAGGTTTAGATAAAATCTACAATAAAAAAAAGACATTAGTAGAAAAATTTTTGCAAAAATTAACCAATATGGAGAAAATAAAAATTTATGGACCAAAAGACGCGAATAAAATTGTTCCTATAGTTTCTTTTAATCTCAAATCGGTTGATCCATCGGAAGTGGGATATTTATTAAACGAAAGGTTTAAAATAATGACACGGTCGGGATTACATTGTTCACCTTTGGCTCACAAAACTGTAGACACTTTCCCTTTAGGGACAATAAGGGTCAGTTTTGGATATTTTAATACCGAAGAAGAGGTTGATTATTTAGTGGATAGCTTGGGGGAAATAGTACATTGACAATTTGCGATAAATATTGTAAAATTTTAAAAATGAGAAGATTGTTATTCCTAAGCATGATAATTTTATTTTTATGTCCGGTCATTTCGGCGGAAGAAATTTATTATCCGGGAACAAAATTTATTTCGGTAGCCGCGGATCTTGTCGAGACGGATTTAATCTGGTTTGGAACTAACAAGTGTTTTTTAAAATATAATAAAGCGTTAGATGAATGGGAGATAGTTAGTAAAGATGTTAAAGAGGTCAGAGTAATTGCTATTAATCCTTTGGAAGAAAATTTTATTTGGTTAGGAACCATGGACGGCCTTAACAAATATGATAGAGCTAAAGATACCATAGAAAAAATAAAGGATGAAGATGGAATTCTTGATATACAGATAAATGCCATTTTATTTGATAAAATTACGAAAAAGTATATATGGTTTGGCTCGGACTTTGGATTGGTAAGGTTTGATACCGAAGGAAATGAGTGGAAAACATATGCTTCCATGGAAGGGTTAACGGCTAAAAAGGTAAATTCGATCGCGCAAGACGCGAACAGCGGCGATTATGTTTTATGGGTGGGAACGGATGATGGACTTTTTAAATATTCTTCAAAAGCTGATTTTTTCCTTAAAATAAAGCCGCCGAAGGATTTTGTCGAAATAAAAAGTATAAGTGCGGTAGCGATTGATGAGGATTATGTTCTTATAGGTTCCGCGAATTACGGGCTGGTTGTTTATCACAAGAAGAAAAATAGCTGGCAATTGTATGAAAGAAAAGTGAATGGAGAAAATGCAAATGATTGTATTTTGTCTATTCTGGTTGACCCTTTTGAGCCAAGTTCTATCTGGTTTGGAACCAGACTGCATGGAGTGATCCTTTTCGATAAATTAAATAATATTTGGCAGGATTTTGATCAGAAGAATATCATAGCTCAGTCGTTAGCAATTGATGTTGACAACAATATTTGGGTTGCCGCCTCCCTTTGCTCAGGCGGGGGGGCTTTTGAATATATTAAAGATAAAGATAGATGGTTGTATACTGATCCTTTGGTTAGTATCGAGGATGAATTTGATTTAACATGGCGAAAATACTAGGATTTAAGATAGGATGGGACAAAATTTGAATATTAGGCTTAGGTTTTATTTTGTTCTGATTACACTGATTTTTATTATGATGAGTGCGGATACATTTTCTATCTCGTATGACAGAAATCCGCACGATAGAGAGTTTGCATGCAATGAATGCCACGGCGTCAAGTCCAAATACGGCCAGCCGGAAACGGAAAAACATAAAGATCATTTGGATGAAAACAATATAACCCGGTTTTCCAATTTCCAAAATGAAAGTTATAAAGATTTAAAAGATAAAAATGGGAATTTTATAACCCGGTTGGATCTTTGCGATGAATGCCATTACGATAAAGATGTGGATACGAATATAAAAAATCATATGGATGGCACAATTCAGGTTGCTCTAAGTAATTTTGATCCTGTATCGAGAAGCTGTAGCTCAGTGAACTGTCATCTTCCGATACTGAAAAAAGCAATCCAAAATGGGGGACAAGTTCCGGTTCTTATTCCACTGATTCTTTTTTAAGGGATTATATATACAAAAACTGTGTTCGATGCCATTCGTCTGCCGTAGATATGGCTGATGATACTCGTGAAACGGTTATTTTAAACAAATCGATTCAGAGATTATGTATGGATGATTGTCATAAAAAAGGCGCGGATAATGAAGTAAAGGTTAATCATCCCGTGAATATTAAACCTCCTCCGATGCTTTTTGAGGCTATGACTAACCAGTCTGAATTTGAGGAATTTCCGCTTAATGAATGGGATAGTATGACCTGCAATACTTGTCACGATTCACATGGCGAGTCTTGCCAGAGCTGTCATTTTGATTTTGGAAATGAGAAAGTTTATCCCAATGGACAAGTAATAAAGAAATCGACCGTTTTTTTAAGAAATTCGGATGGAAATCTGGATGAGTATGATTATGAAAAACACACATATGGGGACAATCCATTGGATTTTGATCGTGTGGCGGATAAGTTTTGTAAAGTTTGTCATGAGTTAAAATCTCAGAATCGGGTTAAGATAGATAACCCTCATTGGGAAAGGCAATGTATGTCCTGTCATAAAGAATTTCCTTATAATATAAATGAAGTATGTGTAAGTTGGGAGGTAAACAATTTTAATCGAGTGGTATTAAGGGAATCAGTTAATGTTCATACTAAATATGAAATTAAGGTTTTATGCCGGGAATGCCATAATAAGAGCGATCATCTTCATCCAATAGATGTGGAACCAGGGGGAAATGTTCCCGCCGATATTCCTTTAGACAGGTGGAAATCAATAACTTGTTATACCTGTCATGATACACATTTGCCTTATGGCGAGACGGTTTTAGCTCCCGATTGGAGCGTCCAAAAAAGAGATTTGCCTGTTTATCGCCGTAAAGATATCGCGAATGATTTATGCCAGGCTTGCCATGGCAGTGATCAAAAATTTAAGAATAAAAATCCGCATACTGAAAACAAATGTAAATTTTGTCATATAGTTATTCCTGAATTAGCGGAAACGGACGCTCTTTTTTCCAATAGCGGGATAGTAAATCGGTGTAATACTTGTCATAGAGAGGATAGAAATACGCATGTGATAAATATTGTCCCCAGAATGGAATTGAACGGTTTCCCTCTTGCTGTTGGAAATAAGATAAACTGTGCCACTTGCCATCCTCATCATGAGCCTGCGGAACTTTTGTTTGTTGAGAAATTAAAAAAGGGTGAGAAGAATTTTTGTTTTAACTGCCATGAGTAAATAAAAAACCGGGCTTTTATGTTAGATAAAAAAAAAATTATTTTCCAGAGCCTTATAATTATCGCGGCAAGTATTATCATTCCGGCCCGTGGTGTTTTCGCTCAGGGTTTAAGCATTGGAGGCAATGCCTCTTTTTCTTATACTGCTTCTGATAATACCGGTAAGTCTTTAACGGTTCAGGAATCAGATGAAAGCTTTACGCAAAATTATTCTTTAAATATTAAAAACGATTTAACCAGTAAAGGGAGCATTCGCAGCGCGGTTAGATATTCCATTAATAACAGCCTTGGGGCCAGGGATGAGGCGACGGATCTAAGTGTTGATTTAAGTTACGATAAGATATCATGTTCGATAGGATTGCAGGACAATACTAATAGCGATTTTGACGTTTCCAATATATCTAATGATAAATCAACTGATTTTAATTTTCAGATAAGTCCGGAAGTGTTGCCTAGATTTTCTTTGTCATATTCGACTTCCGTAAAAGATAGCGAAATAACGGTAAACTCCAATAATGTTCTTAATTTGCAATTTTCTAAAAACTTTAAGATACAGGATTCGAATTTATCAAGCGCGTTTTCATATACTGATAACAGTGATAATTCCACTGGAGAACAAAATACGGATAATAGATTTAATTTGAGTTATGGGATTAAACTTTTAGATGATAAATTATCCATAAATACTGGATACAGGATTGGCAACAGCTATGATGTTAATAATGCCGCCAATAATTCAAGTGAGTCGGGAGATGTTGGTTTTAGTTATAGTATATTAGAAAATTTGATCGTCAATGGTGACTTGACAAGGACCACCGATTTTCCCTCAGATACCGGGAAAATGGATGTCAATAACACTAATAATTTTAGATTAAATTTTATCCCTGTAAAAAATTTAAATTTTACCACAAGCTTTAGTGAAACTCAAAGCGGAGATAAGGCTGAAAATAATACATCCAAAAGTTTTTCAGCGAACTTGCCGCCGATTTTTGATGTTGCTGAAATAAGTTATAATTATAGCTCAAAAGAAACAGAAGCAACTTTGGACGCGGATAATTCTGTTGATCTCAACCTTGATTTTGGAGCATTAAAGGTAAGCGATTTTACAGCCAATGCCCGATATGGGACTAAAAAAAGCAAAACTATTGATACAGATTCTTATACAGAGGTTGGGAATTTTGGATTTGGCGTAAATATGCAGCCTATGGAGAATTTAAGGTTTTCCTATACCTATAATTTAGATAAAACCACTTCAAATGTTATAGACGATAATAAAGATGCCATTCGTAATTCAATAAGTGTGGATTATGCCATAAAGTTAATGGAAGATTTAAATGGTTCAATAAGCACTGCTTATGATAATACCCGGGACATATCGACGTATTCAAGCGGGAATAGGACAGACAATAGCTATAATGGTAATTTAAATTACAAACTTGGAGAAACGAATGTTAGTTTTTCCGGTTCATTGAGCCGTTCTTTTGATGAATCGGGTGTGCATGTTTCCAAAAGGACCAATATCGGCCCGGAAATTAGTACTAAGTTCAAAGGTGTTTCTTTAGCGGCCAAGGTAGCTTTTGGCGAAGAGTCAAGTGATGGAGAGCTTACAGCGTCTGATAATACAAATTATTCTTTGAATGTTGTTTATCCTTTTGGAACCTTAGGTTCCAGCACCTTATCTTATACAGTTAGCAGTGTAAAAGATTTAAAAGATCCAAGCGCGAGCACGGATGATGAAAAAGTTTCTGTTAATATGTCTTTTAGTTTTTAGGGATATTTTGCTTGACAAAAAGAGAGCTGATGTGCTAGGATGAAGTTGTTAGTTTTCAGTTATTAGTTATCAGGTTCATACTAATAATTGACAACTGACAACTGACAACTGACAACTAATAACTAACCAGGAGGAGTGATGGGATTATTTCATAGAAGGAAATTAATTTGGTTGATTTGTATAGGTGTTCTTTTGACCGTTGGGTGCGGTGCGTCAATGCGTACCTATTTGAAAGAAGAGGCGCCTCTGCATAAAGTAAAGAAATTGGCTATTCTTCCTTTTGATAATATGAGTAAAGATAAAAGTGCAGGGGAGAAATTGGCTTATATCTTTTCAATAGAATTAATGACTTCAGAGCAGTTTAGGGTTGTGGAGCCTGGGGAAGTGGAAAAGGCTTTAAAGGAAGTGAAGGTAAGAGCAAAAGGCGGAATTGGTACTTTGGAAATATCCGATGTCCAGAAGATAGGAGAAGCATTGGGGGTGGATGCTGTTCTTTTGGGGACGATAGATACTTTTGAAATGGGTAAAAAGGAGGATCCGATAATATCTATGGATATCCACATGCTTGATACAAAGGATGGTTCTCTGATTTGGCAGGTAAATTATATTGCTACCGGGGGTAGTTTTGCATATCTGTTGGATTTTGGAAAGATAACTTCCACCGAGATGCTGTCCAGAAGAATGGTTAAAAAATTACTTGCTCCAATTGTTAAAAAATCCAGGAATTCCCTAAAAGAAGCGAAAATAAAGATTAGTGATGCTAAACAGGCGATGGATAAGTCTGAAGCTGTAGCAAGAGATTTAAAAAATAGAGCGGAAGAATTAGGGATTCAGACAAAAAATGCGGAGGAAAGATCGAAAGATTTAGAATCAAAGGTTAGGCTGGATGAACGAGAGGCGATAAGGATAAATCCGGACGCGTTGGCCAGGAAAATAAACGGGTTGCAAGAAGAGATTAAAGTGATGGACAATGAATTGGTATCCTTGACAGCTGTTTTGAAAAAGAAAATTTCCGCCAAATCTTTTGTTGAAGATAAAGTAAAAGAGGTTGAAACTGAATCAAAAGGTTATAAAGATAAATTGGATGAAATCACAGGCCAAATAAATATTTTTACCGCTAAGGAAAGAGTGGCCCGTATAAGGGGTAATAATGAAGAGGCGGATGACTACAAAAAGAAAGCGGATGCCGCAAAGGTTGAAGCTAAGGATTTACAGGACAAATATGATGTAACCCAAAAGGCATTAGAGAGTTCAACAAAAGAATTGAGTGATATAGCTCCTGATGTTAAAAAGGCGCAGGAAAATGAAAGAATTGTTTCAGAAAAGGCGGATTCTTTAAGAGCGCAATTGGCGGAAGTGGAAAAAATGGAAAAAGATTTGCCGCGTATAATTACTTCTGAACAATTAAGAATTGCTAAACAGAAAGAAGCACAGGTTAAGGCGCTTAAATCTGAGGCGGCTAAGGCAAAATCGGAAGCTGTAAAATTAAAAGATATGGCTGAGCAGGTTAAAAAAGAGGCCGCTGAAGCGGCTAAGAATGCTGAAGCGGCAAAGAAAATATATGAGGAGATAAAAGCTAAATTAGGATAATATTTTGTTGTTTTGATTAATAAAAAGAGGGGGGGTGAATGAAGTTGAAGAAAATATTAGTTTTAGTTGCAGTAGTGGCAGTTTATTTATTCTCAAGCGTTTTGGCGGACGAGAAGGTTCCGGCAGCAACGGAGCCGGATACAGTGGTTATCGATAACTTCGTAAAGAAAAAGACGGCTGTTACTTTTAGCCATAAGAAGCACGCGCATGAGTATAAAATAAAGGAATGTAATGAATGTCATCATAAAGATGAAAAAGGTAAAGAAAAAGGGTGTGTTATTAAGGATTGTCATGACGGGAAAAAAGAGTTGACCTACACTCAGGATCATGGCAAGATAAAGAAGGGCGATAAGATTGATGATTATAGCGCGAAAACTACTTTTTACCATGCGAATTGTTTAGAAGATTGTCATAAAAACGATAAGGATAAAAAAGCTCCAACGAAATGCAACGATTGTCATCCAAAGGAAAAGAAATAATCGGTTTTAAATTGGATGTCTAATATAAGGGGAAGTGATCGAGTAAAACAGGTAGTTGATCATTTCCCCTTTTTTTTCTGCCTTGTGACTTATTGTATTGTTATTGCGAACATACGATTCTCTCCGTATAAGATTCCTCACTTCGTTCGGAATGACAACAATTCGTCGTTCGTATTGACCATACAACTCTGTCATTTCGACCGAAGGGAGAAATCTAAGATTTCCTACCTCTTGCTTTTAAGCTTGCTTATAAGGGCATAAAATTGTATAATAAAAACCGTGAAAAGCGTTATTTGTTTTAATCTTTCAGCTATTATTTATTTTTTAGTAAGTATCTTTTTTATTTGTCATTTAATTTATAATAAGCGGGATAAATTAAATCTAACCGTTGCAGGCTTGACCATATTTGGTTTTATTATTCAAACGACGGGGCTCGTTTTTCGTGTAATAGAATCGGGGCACGCTCCTTTTGTTAATCTGTATGAGTCTCTTATTTATTTTTCATGGGCAATTATTCTTTTTTATTTTTATACGCAATTTAAATATAGGCTCTTCGAGCTCGGTATTTTTGTAGTCCCGCTTTCTTTTTTGGCGCTTATTTACGCGAAAACACTTTCCTCTGACATTCAGCCTTTGGTTCCTATTCTGCAAAGTATTTGGCTGGAAATCCATGTTGCCGTTATTTTTATTGGATATGCCGGATTTGCCGTATCATATGGTTGCGCCTTGCTTTATCTTTTAAAATCCGGGGATAAAACGGCATTTTTGTCGGCGATCTTGAATATTTGCGTTATTGTTGCGTTAATATTTTATTTTTTATTGAAAATGAAATTTAATCGAGGTATAATATCCGTATCTGTTTCGGCGGGGATATCCGTTTTTGTTTGTTCTTTGTTATATAAGAAGGTAAATTTTTTTAAAGAAAGACTTCCCGCGATTAATGTTGTGCGCGAGATAAATTATATGTCGGCGGCTTATGGGTTTGTGTTTTTAACAGGCGGTATTATAGCGGGCGCCGTTTGGGCAAATGAGGCGTGGGGGAATTATTGGTCATGGGATCCGAAGGAAACTTGGTCATTAATAACTTGGCTTATTTACGCGGCTTATCTTCACGCGAGAAAGACTTCAGAATGGACAGATGTTGAATCTGTGTATATAACAGTTTGTGGTTTTTGGGTAGTTATGTTTACTTATTTCGGGGTAAATTTTTTATTGCCCGGTTTGCATAGTTATGGGTAGATTCGTATATCGAAATACGAACGACGAACAACAAATGAAAGGGGGTAAAAGAATAGATGGGTACAATTAAAGGGTGGATAAAAGCGAATGTAGTTCTTTCAATTGCTATTGTTGTTGTGGTGATTTATGGGATGAAACTTTGTATTGATTTTACTTCTAATCCGATTTTCTGTAAAGGGTTGTGTCATGATATGGCGCCGGATGTGGATAGTTATAGGGCGTCGTTTCATGGGAGCGGGAATAATGGGAAACCATTAAAGCATAATGGCCATAAATCTGATTGCCATGGTTGTCATTATACTCCAGGTGTTGTTGGATTGATTAAGGGGAAAATAGCGGCGGTCTTAGTTTCTGTCCCGCATGAGATTACCGGACACAGGGGTGAACCATTCTCTGAGCTTTCCGAAAAGGAACAAAAAGAGATTTTACCTCAGTATGTTCATGAGCCAACGACTACCTTCTTTTTTAAGGCGAAAGGGGAGAAATTTATATGCCCGCCTCATGGAGAATCACGTCGGATTATTAATGAACAGTGTAAATGGTGCCATGAGGACAAGACCGGGATGATTAATGCTAATGCTTTATTAGATGCTCAAAAGGATGTTGAAAAAGACCCTAACGCTCCGGCGCCTGAAAATAAGGCGAAAGTAGAATCGAATACAGGTTTGAAGGAGAATTTTAGCGCGGTTCCCGGCGCGCATGCTTCTCACGAGGATAAAGGAGCAATTTGTTTAGACTGTCATCAGGAGATTGCTCATGCCCCGGAATCCTTAGGAATTAGTCCAATGAATCTTCCCAGGATGGAAATTTGTTTTCATTGTCATAATGACGAGAAGGCATTTAAGGATGATTGCGAGAAATGTCATATAGGCCAAGTCAATATGCATAAGGGTATAGCTGCTAAAGATGTGGAAGATATGCCTGGCATAATGGCTGATATGGCAACGGGATGCGCTGATTGCGGACATTCTGAAGGTAATAATTTTAAAGCGGATAATTCCACTTGTGATGGCTGCCATGACGAAGGTTATCAGGATATGGTTGAAGAATGGCAGAGTGATTATGAGGTTTCGGTAGCGCCGGTAAAGGTTTTACTAAAAGATGTAGAAAAACTTTTAAAGAAAGCGAGTAAAAAACGTAATTCCAATACGGCCGAAGCAAGAGAATTATTTAACAGCGCTAAATACAATTATGATTATGCGGTAAAAGATGGGAGTCGTGGAGGACATAACTTTGATTATACTGACGCAATGTTGGAAAAGGCAAAGGAAAAATTAGAAGAGGCAAAAGATTTGTTATCAAAAAAACATGGTTAGTTAGTAGGGGCGGGTTCTAAACCCGCCCTTCTTTAAATTTATACCAGCTCTCTTTAGTTTGATGAATGAAACTCGAAACACTAAACACTAAATACTAAATAAATCCAAAACCCGAAACCCAAAACAAGACAGTTTGTGTTTTGAGTTTGTAATGTTGAGTTTGTTTAGGATTTAGAGTTTAGCATTTAGGGTTTTAATGTATGGATATTAGTAATGATAAGATTTTTTTATTCTTACAGAGATTAAGAAAAAAAATAATAGCGATATTTATCCTTGTATTTTTAGCATCTCTTTTATGCTATTTTTTTAAAGAAAATATCTGGTATTTGGCACAGTTTCCATATCTTAAAATAAAACCCGGCAATAACCTGATTTTTATCTCGCCGATTGAAGCCTTGTCCACAAACCTTGGAATTTCCCTGTTTGGCGGCGTATTTTTAGTCTTGCCGTTTATTTTTTATCAAGTTGTTTCTTTGTTCCGAATCAAATTTTTTATAAGCGTTCTAGCTTTTTTATTATTTATAATCGGGGCTGTTTTTTCTTACTACATTGTTATCCCGCAGGCTTTGAGATTTTTTTTACAGTTTGAAAATGAATTTCTTTCCGCGCAATGGACGGTAAGCCGGTACCTTTCTTTTTTCCTTTGGACATTATTCTCTTTTGGTTTAATGTTCGAAATGCCGCTAATATTATATTTTTTGGCCAAGTTTAATATAATCAAAGTTTCCATTTTAAGAAAAAACAGGCGGTATGCGGTTCTTATTATTTTTATTGCTGCGAGTATTCTGACACCTGGCCAGGATGTAGTGTCGCAGGTTTTGTTGGCATTTCCGATGATAATATTATATGAATTAGGTATTTGGGTTTCGTGCCTCTAAAGTTTTTATTGTGTTTTCCGATATTATATTATAACGTGAGACTTAGTTGTTATTTTGTATAAATTTTTGAGCGTTTTTTTTCTTGACAGGGGAGAAATGCTATGCTAAAGTCTGACACCAGAATCGTGAACAAACAATGAGTAAAAAAGGAGGAAGTAAGAAATGAAAAAACTCAGTATAGTAATGTTGGCAGCGGTAGTGATTATGGGGTTGGCTGGTTTGTCAAGTGCGGCAGATGTTAAGATTGGGGGTAAAGTTGATGTTCGCCAAAATTTGGGCGGGTTGGACACAACGGAGACGGGCTATAATATGAAGGCTTTTAATCTTCGTGAAGCGAGATTGACAGTAGAGGCGGCTATAACTGATAAAGTCAGTGCGCAGATTTCGAATAATTTCGGTAATACCAGTGTGTCTACGTTAGAAGCGTCAAATACCGGCATTGGAAATACTTGTATTAACATGGCTCTTGGTGATGGGAATTTAATGATCGGGCAAATGTCATTACCGGGGTTTGCGATTCGAGAAACTATTTTAAACAAGGCAAAACTTAGCGATAAGTTAACTGACGATAATATAACGCAAGTTTGCTATACAGGGAAGGCTGATGCAATTTCGTATGCTATCGCGATTGTTGATGGCGGCAAAAACACAAAAGGCGCAACTACAAAAGATGCGGTTGTAAATATCGGCGCTGATGTTTCGGGCGCGAAATTAGGAGTTACTTATAGTTTTGACAGCAACGATGATGATGCGGTAAAACGTTCTTTCTTTGCGGCTAATGTTGGATATGCGTTAAATCCGGTAGATTTAACAATTCAATATATTGGCGGGCTTGATGAAACAGTAGTTGGAACTACCGATATGTCAGATGCTACAAAATCTGGTGTTAAGAGCGAAATAGTTTTAGATGTTGGTTATAATGTGAGCGACAAATACAATGTAAGTGTTGGTTATGATATGTATGGAAAATCGAACGCGATTATTTTGAAGAGCAATTGTAAAATAGCTGACGGAGTTACGGGAACTTTAAGAGCGGATATGCTGGGAAGCGATTATAAGAAAGTTTCTCCCATAGCGAATAATATTTCGTTAGGTGTTGCTGTTGCGTTTTAATTAGAATTTAACTAGATTACAGAAAGGCTTCCACAATTATTGTTGTGGGGGCCTTTTTTGTTGCGTGGTGAATTCTGCTTGACAAGTTTATTTTAGGTGTTATAATAACATTGACCTTTAAACTGGTTCAGTGAAGCTGGAAAGGAAAAGTTAATGGAAAATAAAAATTTAAAATTATATAAAAGGCCTTCCTATTAGAGATTAATAGGAAGGTTTTTTTGTATAATGTCATTGAGGAAATTTTTGGATGAACCCAGCCCTTCCTAAGGAAAAAAAGAAGGGCTAGGTTGAATAATTAGGTTAGTGATAACTATAGGAGGAAGGGCTGGGTGAAAGAAATACAAATGGTGGATAGTGAAGGTTTCGTTCGGACAGTTAATCGAATGGCGCACGAAATACTGGAAAGAAATAAAGATGCCGGCGGCTTGGCAATTGTAGGTATCCAGACACGTGGTTATTGTTTTGCGCAAAGGATTTCTCAAAAGATTAAAGAAATTATTAATAAAGATTTGCCGCTTGGGGCGCTGGATATAACACTTTATCGGGATGATACATCAAGCGGTGTTAGGAATCCTATTGTAAAAGAGACAGATATTCCTTTTGATATTCAGGATAAAAAAATTATTCTGGTTGATGAGGTAATTTTTACGGGAAGAACTATACGGGCGGCGTTAGACGCGTTAATTGATTTTGGAAGGCCCAGAGGGATTCAGTTGGCTGTTATGGTTGACAGGGGGCATAGAGAGCTTCCGATTAAGCCGGATTATGTCGGTAAAAATGTGCCAACCTCGCTGGATGAAAGAATAGTAGTCAGATTCGTGGAACTGGATGGGAAGGATGAGATAGTGCTCGAAACTCTAAACTCGAAATAAACTCAATGAGCAAAACACTAAACCCTAAACTCGAAACTCTAAATAAACCCGAAACCCAAAACTCGAAACAATACAATTTGGGAACGAGGACACTAGCTTTTGCTAAGAGTGTATTTATCTATGTAAACAGTTTGCCAAGGAGTTTGTCAAATATTGAAGTAGGTAAGCAACTCATTAGGGCATCTGGTTCAGTTGGTGCAAATTATCTTGAGGCGGAAGAGTCGTTAAGCAGAAGGGACTTTGTAATGAGGATTAAGATATCCCGGAAAGAAGCAAAGGAAAGTGGGTATTGGTTAAACTTAAGTGAGCCAAAAGATAGTCAAATAGAAGAGAAGAAGAATTTAATTCAAGAGGCAAGCGAGCGTACGAAAATTTTTGGTTCAATTGTAGAAAAATCGAAATGAATAGAAGTTTAGAGTTTAGGATTTTGAGTTTGTTTAGAGTTTAGGATTTAGAGTTTAGAGTTTTAAAAAAATAGGGGGTTCGAATGAACCGTAAATTAATAAATATAATAATGTTGTTGTTGTTATCCTGCTCGCTGTGCGTTTATGCCTCTGACGGGAACGCGACGCCCGCGTTGAAATCGGTAACAATCAGCGGAACCGATGACGGCGTGCCATTTAGTTATACAGATTCCACCCG
>JBDROR010000202.1:0-5019 GCA_043809805.1 bacterium | reverse complement strand
AAAAAATTTAAAAAAGTGGGGGGTCTGGACAGAGATTGTTAATCTGATTATTCCTGCTTTAAATGATGATTTTATTGAAATCCGGAAGATGTGCCGGTGGATAAAAAATGAATTAGGGAATGATGTTCCGGTTCACTTTTCCCAATTTTATCCTCAGTATAAATTAAAGAATCTCCCTCCGACACCGCTTGAGACCTTAATTCAGGCGAGAAAAATTGCTATTGAAGAAGGATTAAATTATGTTTATCTGGGGAATATTCCGCGGGGTGAATGGAATAATACCTATTGCCCAAATTGTAAGAAGCTTCTAATTGAACGAATTGGATATTTTGTCCGGCAAGTTCAGATTAACAATGGGTTGTGTAATTTTTGCAAATTCAAAATCGCAGGGATTTGGGGATAATATGACAAGAAAAGAATTTTTAAAGAATTTTATTTTATTTCTTGGAGGCCTGTTATTTATTAAAAAAGCGGGCTTATTTAAGAAGATTTTTGATACATCGGGGAGGAATTTAAAGGAAGCAAAGTTTTACAGAAAACTCGAATAGTTGTTAGTTGTCAGTTGTTAGTTGTCAGATAAAAATCTGGGAGCTAACAACTGACAACTGAAAACTAACAACCGACAACTATTTAGTACTGCGGCGCCACTTTCCGTTTATCTTTTTCGTCTAATTGGTTATATCTTTTTTTCTCTCGATTTATTAATTGCTCCAACTCTTTAATGCGTTCAAGCTTTTGCCGTCTTCTTTCCTCAGGATTTTTTTCGTTTTCTGAGAAGATGGATTCGTTTATGATATTTATTGAATTAGAGGCCTCTTTTTTAACTGCTTCGTCAAAATCATATTTCATTACATACATTAAATAGGGAATGAGTTTTTTATCTTTCGTTATTCCTAAAACACGTATGATTTCTTTCCTTACAATCGGAGAAGAATCTGTCCTGGACGCGTCGACAAGAGGATTTACTATTTTGGGCCCGCCAATAGATTCTAACGCTCTTACCGCCTGAAGCCTTATATCGGGTTTTATACTGGATTTTAATGTAGAGATTGTAATATCTAAGCCACGGATATCGGAAAGTTTCCCTAAGGCCTCAGCCGTGTATACGCGAGTCAAAGGGGATTCATCTTCTAACAGAGGGATAAGATATTCTGACGACTGCCTCTCTCTTAAGTTTCCCAACGCGAAAATTGCCTCGTATTTTATCCATAAATCGTCTGATTTTAAAAGCCGAATAAGCGGGCCTACCGCTCTTGTGTCCTGAGATTCGCCAAGTTTTTTTATAACATGTTTTTTTTCAAATTTATCTTTAGTATTCAACTGTTTAATCAGATTTTTTATTTCATCCTGGATTCCATTGCTGTATGTCGAATCATTCTCGGCAAGAGCGGGGAATTTAATTGAAAAAATGAAAATTAACGATAGTAACAGCGGTAATCTTATTTTAAAATTTTTCATTTTTTAGAAGGGGGGAAATCCATTATTAAGGAAAGCGCGACCACAATATAGCCAATAGTGATTGAAAAAGCAGACACATAGGAAGCCCAATTATTTCCTCCCTGATTAGTTTGTGTTAAGAGAAGATACCCGGTAATAGCAATGAATATGCCGGTAATAAACATGGTTACGTTTCCCTTATAATCCCCCTTTAATCCCCCTTTTTCAAAGGGGGAAATAGGGGGATTTTTATTTTCCCTTGTGCGAACTTGTTGGCAACACTTCATGGTAACTAAGGATACATTATTCATGTAAAGTTTGTCAAGTGAAAAAGGATTGAAATAAGTAATCGGTCAGTTATTAGTAGAAAACGGTAGCCGCAAGCTTTAGCTTGCGTTGTTGTTTCGCAGGCTGAAGCCTGCGGCTACCACCGATAACTGACCGATTACTTGAAAAGGGCTAGGTCTTCCGTTTGAACTTTTTTGCGGCAGGGAAAAGAATATTGTTTAAAATAATACGATAACCCTGTGAATTTTTATGTAAATCAAGATTTGTGGGCGGGTCGCCCACCTTATGGCTGTAATCTTCGGGGTCATGGCCGCCGTAGAAAGTAACAGTTCCATCTTCATAATTTGTATGAATATATTTTGCGCGGCTGCCGCTGACTACGCGGCCCATGATAATCGCTGAGTCTTTTATTACAGCCATATTGAATGAGGTTGTTTGTCCGAAAAAGCCCTTGATTTTGGCGGTATGGTTTTGTGTAAGCATAGTTGGGACAGGATCAAATTTGGCTGAAAATTCAAAAAGGGTAAAATCTTCAAGGCCTGAATTTTCGGGTATACTATAATTACTTACATCAATATTAGAAAATTCATAGTGTAATGGATTTGTATCAACCTTGAAATTTGTAAAGAAAAAGGTTTGACTAAAATCAAGTTTTTTCTGTGCGTTGGGGCCAATCGGAGTGCCGTCTATTTGCGAAGGGACAATATCAATGCCTGTTGCGGCTAAACTAATATCAATGCTGTCGCATGCGGCGCACATAGCGAAAAGAAATCCGCCCCGCGACACAAAGGATTTGATCGCCCGGGCTACGGCGTTTTTATGCTGAGGTACCGTAGAAAAACCGGCCTCTCTTGCAGCCGCGGTATAATTAAAAACCTGCTGTTTATACCATGTCGCATTATAAAAAGATGAATAAAATTTGCCATACTGGCCGGTGAAATCTTCATGGTGAAGATGAAGCCAGTCATACTTGACAAGTTTTCCGGCTAGAACCTCTTCATCCCAAACTTTGTCATAAGGGATTTGAGCGTATGTTAAGGTTAATGTAACCGCATCGTCCCATGGTAATTTCCCCGGTGGAGTATAAATCGCGACTAATGGCGCTTTTTCCAATAGAACACGTTCCATATTATTATTCTCGATTTCCTGATATAAGTTTGGAATGCTTGATTCAGGTATAATTTCGTATGAGACGCCTCTAATAGAAGCCTCCTGACGAAGGGGTTGGGAATCATTGGTTAAAAATGAACCGCCGCGGTAATTTAACAGCCATTCAATCTTTTCGCCTTGATGCAATATTCCATAAGCCAATCCATAAGCCTTTAAATGATTATTTTGGTTTACATCCATATAGATTAAAAATCGATTTTGGGCAAGAGAAACAGAAGAAAATAAGAAGAAAAATAGAACGAGCATTAATTTTTTCATCTAAAAATCCCCACAAAGTTGTTAACTGTCATTTCGACCGAAGGGAGAAATCTTTCTTCCGTAGGGGCAGGTCCCCGTGCCTGCCCTTTTCTATTAGGGCGGCCACAGGGAGCCGCCCCTACCTCGGAATGACAAACGGGGCTAAAGCCCCTTGCTACAACTGATGACTATTGACTGACGACTAACGACTAATATGATGTTTGCGTTTTTCTTCTTTGTGTTTTTCAATGGACATTAAAGAAGAGTGTTTCATTTTTTTGCGGAAGTCATTGGCGTTAATTTCAACTACGCGGCACATTTCATATAAGCGAGAACGGAGCCGTGTCCCAATACGCATCTCTAAGGGTTCATCCTTACCGGCTGATTCATCAAGAAAATTAGATGTAAAAATAGTTACTTTTTTATCGTTATATCTTTGGTTAACAATATACGATAATGTATCCTGAACCCAGTTTGTAATTTTACTTGCGCCTAATTCATCCAGAACAACCACCTCTTTTTGAAAGATAGGCGATAAAACCTCCAGTTCCGTTGTTTGCGATTGTGGATTATAAGAGTTTTGTATTTCTTTTAAAAGATCGCGAAAATCATAGAATACGCACGGAACACATTTTTGTTTCACGAGTTCTTTGATAATAGCCACGGCAAGGTGTGTTTTGCCTACTCCTGGAGGGCCGATAAATAATAGTCCCGCGTCCACAATTGGGTACTCTGTGACAAAATCACCGGCAATTTTTTGAGCTTCGTGAAGTGAACGGTTATTTTCTATCGCGTAGAAAGAATCAATAGCGCAATTTTCATAGCGTTTAGGGATTCGAGCTTCTTTTAAAAGCCGTTCACTCATTCGTGAATAGAAACAGCTGCAGCGTTTTACGGCTTCAACATCGTCTTCCTCAACGACTTCCCAGCCAGAGCCGTTGCATTTTGGACAAACATCTGTTTTTGTCTTTTTCATTCGAGAATCCTTTCGCTTGTCATTTCGACCGAAGGGAGAAATCTTTCCCCTGTAGGGGCAACCCTGCGTGGCTGCCCTCCCCATTTCAGGGCGACCACATAGGGTCGCCCCTACAACACATTTAATCGTAAAGTCCGATATTTGTCAAGCTGAATTTATTAAGAATCTCCTTTTGAAAGAGCTGTTCTTTAGTTTCTTGATAAGTTTTTTGCGGCATTCTTTTTTTATAGGGTTCTAATTTACCTTCAATTTTTTCTTCTATCTCTGAAATTTCTTTTTCATTAAGCTGGTTTTTTAAATATTGCACGATCTCTTTTTGGCTTTGATTAAATTTTTTTTCAGCATCGAAGAATGTAAGTTTTTCCCCGTTTTTCGACAAAGTATTATTTAAATTTCTAAATAAAGATAATATATGTTCATAAATAAGTTTTTTTTGCCCTTTTTTAGTTTTTTCTGAGAGAATTTCTATAATTGCGCTGATTCTGTCCAAGACAAAAGCCGGCGCGTCTTTTTGGTCTTCTTTTCGGGTTGCGCCAATCATATTTTCTTTGTATGTTTCCCACGATGAAAGAATTTCGGATTCGCAATAACTGATGGAGTTTATTCTCTTGGGATTGGGATTATTCTCGAAGGTAGCGTCGATTCCCCGCAAAACCAGAGGCAAAGGGATTCCTTCGGTAAACCATTTTTTTATTAGAATCCAGTCTTTTGGCGAAAGAATAAGACTTTTTCCTTTTTTTTGGCAAAAATAAGTTTCAACGTCTTCTAAGTACATATTTAATTACCTTAGCTATCATGATTTTTTTAACCCACTGACCTGGGCTTAATACAAAACTGGGCAATCCAGCTTGCATTTTAAAGTGGTCGAATTCGACCACTTTAAAATTTTGATTATTCATTTGTTTCCAAGT
>JBDROR010000201.1:0-29104 GCA_043809805.1 bacterium | reverse complement strand
TCCAACGTATAAGTATAAGGGTCAAGTTTTGAAATTTTTTCAGCCAGTTTTTTATCCCCTATAGAGGTCTCTACCCAATTAGAAAAATCGTTTACCCCTTTCTCAAGCCTTAAACGTGATTCAAAAATATGGAAATATATGGAATCTATTGTTATTTTTTTTAAAATATCCACAAATTCTTTTAAATTATAAGCGCAATAATTAGTCGGCAAAATAAAACTTATGGATTTGATAAAATGAAATTCTTCATTCACATTCGCGAATCTATTTTTTACAGAAGGGTTTTCCTTTATATAATCCTCGATAGTTAATATGATCTTTTCACGCAAGGAACGAATTGTTGCAAATTGTATCGTATCAATACTTGCCAGTCTTTCCCCCAGATCGTCATCCCCTAATATTTCTGTAACCCAATAGGCAAAATCATTCGGGGGTTCCGGAGATAAATATTGATGCTGCTGCAAAAACCTATGTGTATGGTGATAAATGGAAGAACCCGGCACATTTTTAATCAGTTCAATCAGTTGCCCTAAATTTACCGCTTTCAAACCGGTTAATTCCGTTAAATGCAGCCTCGTGTAAAATCTAAACATTTCTTTCGCGTTTTTTAGTCCTGTCATTTATAGCTTCCTTATCTGTCATTTCGACCGCACATTTTTGTCATTTCGACCGAAGGGAGAAATCTTTCTTAAATCGAGATTCCTCGCTCCCGCTCGGAATGACAAACCACCTCGTTTGGAATGAAAACTTCATTGATTTTTCATGTTGTTTTTGATATTATCCCTAAAATATATTTCAGCGTTTTCGCAACTTCTTTAGTATCCTTTACATAATATTTTGCTTTTGACAATCTAGGTTTTCCAACAAATATTGTTAATCCCTTATTGCCCAACACATTAAACGCGTCTTCATCAGTATTATCATCGCCAAAATAAATAGGGAATACATTCTTCTTTTTTAATAAATACCGCTGTCTTCTTAGAATCCGCAATACCGCTTTTCCTTTGTCCCACTCTATTGGAGACATTATTTCAAAAACCTTCTTCCCCTCTTTGACTTTTATTTGCTTATTTTTCTCATATAAAAACACCGCGTTATTAATTGCGGCCTTTACTGACGGGATATCTTTTTTATTTACTAATCGATAATGAACACTTAATGAAAACTCCTTATTTTCCAGCAATATTCCATTAATATTTGATAATTTACTTACTAAATCATTTTTTATTATTTTGAGAACATTTTTGTATTTCCGTGAAACTACCGCTTTAAATTCAAATCCATAACCATTTATTTCCAATCCATGATTGCCCGAATAAATAATATTTTTTAATTGTATTCTATTCTTTAGATCCTTAACCGTCCTGCCGCTGATAATAATTATTTTAGAATCGGAAAGCCCTGACAACTTTTCAAGCAATTCCTTTGTGTTTTTGGGAATAACAGCCTTATCGGGAGTTTCAGCTATGGGCGTTAATGTGCCATCGTAATCACAAAATATTAATAGATACTTCCCTTCCAATATTCTCTTTATATAATCCCATTTACGAAACAAATATTGCATGATTTTATTCGATAATCCTCGTAATAATCGTCATTTCAACTGACTATTTTGTCCTTTCGACTAACTATTTTGTCATTTCGACCGAAGGGAGAAATCTTTCCCCGTAGGGGCGAGGCGGCGCCTCGCCCTCCCATTTCGGGCGACCCACCGGGTCCGCCCCTACAGCTCGGAATGACAACAAGCCGCTCGGAATAACAATGTTTCGCTTGATACCTTTCGCCCGCTCAACTTTTGCTTAATGATGTTAACTCAGTAATAATATTTCCTGCCCAGCGATAAATATTGTTTTCGCTCACAATTTTGCGCATATTTTCCATTCGTTTTCTTTTTTCTTCAACAGGCAATTCTAACGCCAATTTTATCGCTTCCGAAAATTCTTCAATGGAATAAGGATTTATCTGAACCGCGTCAGTCAGTTCTCTGGCCGCACCCGCAAAGCGGCTTAAAATTAATACCCCTTTCAGATCGCTTTTGGAGGCAATATATTCTTTCGCGACAAGATTCATACCGTCATGCAGAGAACTTACAATACAAAAATCAGCAAGAATATAATAAGGCTTTACGTCTTCGGGAGAAAAATGCTTTCTCAAATAAATTATCGGTTTCCAATTTCCATCTGAATGTTTCCAGTTCTTTTTTTCAACAAGGTCATCAATTTCCGCCATTAGATCATGGTAACGCTTTATATGAGTCCGGCTTGGCGCGGCAATCTGAATAAAAACAAATTTATTTTTATATTGAGGATTTTTATCTAAAAATCTGTCTATCGCGAGTATTTTTTCTATTAATCCTTTAGTATAATCAATCCTGTCAATTCCTATACCGATTATTTTATCTTTTAAATTCAATTCATTTCGAATTTCTTCTATTTGCGATATTTCAGACTTAGAAACATCGCTATCCTGAAAATCCACGCTAATAGGAAACGGCCTTATAAATGTTTCTATATTATTTCTTATAACACTGAATTTCTCGGTATCGACACGGCTTTCGATCAATCTGTTCGCTGTATCGAGAAAATTATTACAATGAGACTGAAGATGAAAACCGATTAGGTCACAGCCCAGCATGCCATCTAAAATTTCCTGTTGATAAGGGCATATCGCAAAAACCTCGGGATTAGGCCATGGGATATGCCAAAATAACGCGACAATGGCATCCGGCCGTTTTTCTTTGATCATTTTACCTAAAAGGGTAAAATGGTAATCCTGAATGAATACAAACGGATTTTTAACGGGCAACTCATCTAAAATACTTTCAGCAAATTTCCTATTTACTTTTTCATAAACATGCCAGTTAGTTTCTCTAAAAATAGGCCTTGTATGCGTAACATGACAAAGCGGCCATAAACCTTCATTTGAAAATCCGTAATAATACCCGTCCTCTTCTTCTTTTGTAAGCCAAACCCTTTTTAAAATATAACGTATATCCTCGGGAGGAACACCTAATTTATTCTTGGAATTTACATATTTATTATCGGCATTGCCGGCGCCATGGGCAATCCAGGTCCCGCCACACCCGCGTAAAACAGGATCAATGGCTGTAACTACGCCGCTCGCGGGCCTTATACAAACAGCCTTCCCAATTGTTTCATCAAAAACGTGCATAAACGGCTCTCTGTTAGAAACCACAAACAGCGCGTTTTCTCCCAATTTGGCCTGGACCAGATCTTTTAATTTTTTTTCTGTCCACAACTCCTCTTTTTCCACACGAACTTTAGCTCCATCCGTAACAACTTTACGCGCGACCCTTAAACTTAAAGCAACCTGCTCAACCTCGCTTATAAGTTTTCCAAACTCTCCTGCTTCCTCGAATGGTTTTAACTTATCAATTTCTCCCTTCTGGAAATGCTTAAACCAACTTGTAACCCTCCGGACAGGCAAAACAAATATCTGTCTTTGAATTAAAAGAGCAATAGCAGTTATTGATATTAATAAAACAGTTAAAGTAACAGTTACTCTTTCCCATAATTGCGCTAATGTTATAAACATGTATGAAGTATCATATATAACTTCCACAAATCCCAAAATATTTTTCTCATCGTCTAAAACAGGCAAAATATAACTATAAATGGAATATTCTTTAGATTTATCCAATTTATCTTTCGATTTTTTTGTTATTGTGATATCAACTAAATCCGGACTATTAATATTTCTCCATTCAAATATTTTTTCCGTGATAGCGAAAATCCTCCCGTTTTTATCATAAATTACACAACCCTGGGCTCTTTCTCTTTCCTGAAAACTTTCAACTAATTTGTGAGCTGATTTTTGATCTTTATTAATTAAAATATGTTTAGCTGACAATTCCACGCTTTCAGCCACCGCCCGCGCTTTTCTTTTAAGATCGTCCATTAATTTTTCTTCTTCGAAACGCACTTGAAAAAATCCAAACGCCGCGAATATAACGGTTATAATAATCAAAATCGGAAGTGTAAATAACAACACTCTTTTCATCTAAAATCTCCGTAACCTGTTAATTGTAATTTCGACCCTATAATTGTCAGCAATAAAAAAGGCCGTCATCTGCAATTCTTAATTGCAGAATGGCGGCCCGACCATTCAAAACAACCTTTAAAAATATAAAATATTTTTAAACCCGTTAACCTATTTATATTACATGTTACCCTTGTTTTTGTCAATACTTAATTTACTCCCGGCCTCTTCGGCTATTCGGGAATAAGATTTTGTAATTCCATATGGAATTAACCGCGTATTTTCCAAAACCTTTTTCGCAAAATCAGTCAAATTATCAAAACTAATTTTATATTTATTAAAATTTATTTTTTGCCCGCTAAAATATTTTAGCAAATCTTTTTTAAATTTAGGATAAATTTGATAATATTTATCTTTTTTTTGAATTTTATCAGTTAGACTTATAGCTAATATTTTTTGTTTACAAAATTCAATTTTAACGTATCCGTATTTAGTTTTTATCTGAAACCAAAACATAATTGTCATTTCGACCAACTATTTTGTCATTTCGACCGAAGGGAGAAATCTTTTTAATTGAGCATTGACAATTAACAATTGACAATTGAGCATTAAATTCTAATTATCAATTGTCAATGCCCAATTGCCAATTGTCAATGAAATTACACACACCCACGCAAGCTAAAGCCTGCGGCTACCCCACTACATCGGGCGGCCACAGGGAGCCGCCCCTACTACGGCAAATAATTCAACGGATCAAAGGCTTCACCTTTATAACGAATTTCAAAATGTAAATGAGGGCCCGTTGACCATCCCGAACTACCCACCAATGAAATGGACTGTCCCTTTTTGACTTTCTGTTTTACTTTTACTAAAATTTTAGAATTATGGCCGTAAACCGTCATATAATCTTTTGCATGCCTTAAGATTATAACATTACCTAACCCGCGCGGACGGGATTCTACAAGAGCTACTTCGCCATCATACGCGGCTACTATTTTTGTCCCAAAAGAAGCCGCGATATCAATTCCTTTATGCGGCACTCCAAACCTTAAACCAAATTTAGAGGTTAACTTGCCTTTTAGCGGCCATATAAATTTTATGGTAGAAATTTTACTTTTCGGGTACGTTTTTCGTCTTTTATACGAATACGAGCTTATTTTTTTGTCTGACGGCAGATAAATTCTTTGCCCGGGGTCTATCGCTTTCGAGCTTTTTATACGGTTATATGCTATAAGTCTCTTCACCGAAACCTTATGTTTCCGCGAAATTGAATATAACGTCTCGCCTTTTTTTACTATATGATATCTTTTTTTTGATGACGGCAGATAAATTTTCCGTCCCGGTTCTATTTCTTTTATGTTTTTTATACGGTTATGTTGTATAAGTTCTTTTACCGAAACATTATATCTTCGTGAAATCGAATATAAAGTTTCTCCCTTCCTAATTATATGATATTTTCTTGTTGATGGTCTTGTCTGATAATATGAACGGCTACCGCTTATACATCCGGCACTGAAAAAAAACAAAGGAATGATTAATAAATAAAGAAAGAAGAATACCTTTTTTACACTAAAATTTGACTGAAAAATCTCTAAATTCTTCTTTATATTTATCCTCACTTTTTCTGATATCCCTGACTATGGCCATTGGAGGGCCTTCCCATAATTTACTAACAAAAGATTCAATATTTTTTCTGTCCCCTTCAGCGGTAATTTCAACATCGCCCGACGATAAATTTTTCACATAACCTTTAATACTATATTTATTCGCCATATCCTCGGAAAATGCCCTATAACAAACCCCTTGAACTTTTCCTCTAACAATCAAGTTTACTCTAATAACATTTTCGGACATAAGACGATTTTCCTTAATAACTCAGTTATTTGTCTAAATTGAATTCTTTATGAATCACCTGAAGCGCCCTATCCGCGTCGTTCTGCTTTACCACACAGGATATTTTTATCTCAGAAGTGCTAATCATCTGGATATTTATTCCGGTCTTCCCAAGTATTCTGAACATCCTTGCCGCAACACCTGAATGGCTGCGCATGCCAATCCCTATTGCTGAAACCTTCGCGATATTTTTATCATAAATAACATCTTTTGCTTTTAGTTTTTTTGCTATTTTTCTCATTATTCCAAGTGTTTTTTTCAAATCATCTTTCAGGACAGTAAAAGATATGTCGTTTTTTCCATCCTCCCCAGCGCTTTGGATAATCATATCCACGACAATATTTCCATCCGCCAATTCCCCAAAAATATGCGCGGCTATTCCAGGCCGGTCAGGTATATCAACAATTGAAACCTTGGCCTCTTTTTTATCACAGGCAACACCGCTAACCAAAATCTTTTCCATATTTTTATTTTCCTTTCTATACCTTTTTTCAGATAGAAGCAAGGTTCCCTTATCTTTTAAAAAAGTTGAACGTACACTTAACGGTATATTATATTTTTTTGCTATTTCTACCGATCTTGAATGTAAAACTTGAGCGCCCAGACTTGACAATTCCAATATTTCATCATACGTGACATAAGATAATTTTTTAGCGTTAGGAATTACTCTTGGATCAGCCGTATATATTCCGTCAACGTCCGTATAAATCTCGCATAAATCGGCCTTTAACGCGGCTGCGATTGCGACAGCCGTCGTATCAGAACCGCCGCGGCCAAGCGTGGTTATATCCTGATTTTCATCTATCCCCTGGAATCCCGCGACAATGACTATTTTATTTTTCGCCAGTTCCTTTTGAATTCTATCGCCGTTTATGCTTATTATTTTCGCCTTCTGATGAATATTATCAGTAGTAATTCCAACCTGCTGACCTGTGAAAGATATCGCTTCTTCTCCCTGTTTATGAATAGCCATTGCCAAAAGTGCGGTAGAAACCTGCTCTCCTGTAGAAAGCAGCATATCCATTTCCCTGCTGCTTGGTTTCTTAGTAATCTGATGAGCAAGATTCATTAAACCATCAGTAGTACCCCCCATGGCTGAAACTATCACAACTATTCTATTATTTTTCTTTTTATCGGCAACGACCCGTTTAGCCACCAAATTAATCTTTTCCGCACTGCCAACTGATGTCCCGCCGAATTTTTGAACTATAAACGCCATTTTTATTCCTCGTATATCGTCGTTCGTATTCCGTCCTGTAGGGGCGTGATTTATCACGCCCTGATTTTCTTGGGCGCAATAAATTGCGCCCCTACCAACATTTCAATCAATTTCCAGCCTTCTTTGACAACAAAATCCGACTCCTTCGCATTTCTTTCATTAAAACTTTCAAATTTATCAGGTTCAATTCCCTGCCCATAAATAACAAACGGGACCGGCTCAGAGCTGTGGGTTTTTAATGATATCGGAGTATAATGGTCCGGAAGCAAAAGTATGCGAACTTTCTCAAAATCGCCAATTTTGTTCAATATAGTGCCAACCACCTTCTGGTCAAAATCCTCAATCGCCTTAATTTTTAACCCTGAATCCCCCATATGTCCAGCCTCATCCGGCGACTCCACATGAACAAACACAAAATTATCCTTTTTTAAAATATCCAGCGCGTAGTTAGCTTTTGATTCATAAGCAGTATCAATAAATCCTGTCGCACCCGGAACATTTACCGATTTTAATCCGATTAATTTCCCCATTCCCTTAATTAAATCAACCGCTGTTATTACACCCCCGGTTAGTCCAAACCTTTCTTTTAAAGACGGGAAAGCAATATTTTTCCCTTGTCCCCATAACCAAATCATGTTTGCCTGTTTTTCCCCAGCTTCTTTTCTTTTCATATTTACCTTATGTTTGGGCAAAAATTCCTTTGAAGCAAACATCAGTTTTTTAATTTCATCCGCCCCATTGCCTTTTGGAAGGTAAGCCTCAATCGGTTGTCCGGTTATATCATGAGGCGGCACGCAATCAATACCCTCAGGAATATCCCGGCTAACCATTATATGGCGGTAACTAACCCCTGGATAAAATTTTATCTTACCATCTTGCATATTTTTATTAATAGTATTTATTAACTTTTTTGCTTCGGGGTTTGTGATATGCCCTGCCGTAAAATCATTCATCATTCCATTTTCAATATTAACCAGATTACATCTCCACGCGATCTCATCATGCTCTAATTTTATCCCAAGGCTCGCGGCTTCCAACGGGCCTCGTCCTGAATAATACTTTTTAGGTTCATACCCAAGAACATTTAAATTTGCCACATCGCTTCCTGGAGACACTCCATCAGGAATAGTTTCCACTAAACCGAGCCGGCCCTGCCTTGTAAGAAAATCCATATTAGGAGTTTTTGCGTATTCCAATGGAGTTTTATTATCTAATTCGGGTAATGGATAATCCGCCATTCCATCACCGACGATTATTATGTATTTTATATTCTCTTTTTTATTATTTCTCATACATTATTTTGTCGCTCGTCGCCCGTCGCCCGTCGCCCGTAATTTCTTTCCTCACGAGCGACTAGCGACTGGCGACTAGCGACTCCTTAACTATATCCCAAAACTTTCTTCAACGCACCAATTTCCGCATCAGCAATCAATGGCGCAGAAATAGAAGATATTGCTCTTTGCGGATCTTTTAATCCATGGCCGGTAAGAACGCATACTACCTTATCATCTCTTTTGAAAACTCCTTTTTTGTGGAGTTTTATCATTCCTGCCACCGAAGCCGCTGACGCGGGCTCTACAAAAACACCTTCAGTCTTTGCCAACAACTTATAAGCATATAGAATTTCATCATCGGATACCATATCAATTAAACCATTTGATTCGTCGCGGGCTGATTCAGCCTGTTTCCAGCTCGCCGGATTTCCGATTTTTATCGCGGTAGCTATAGTCTGAGGATCTTCAATTATTTTTTTTCGGACTATCGGCGCCGATCCTTCGGCTTGGAACCCGCACATTTTCGGCAATCTCATTATTTTATTCGCATTTTTATATTCTTTATATCCCTTCCAGTATGCTGTAATGTTTCCCGCATTACCCACCGGGATACAATGATAATCCGGAGCATCTCCCAAAACATCGCATATTTCATAAGCGCCTGATTTTTGCCCTTCAATCCTGAAAGGATTTAAAGAGTTTACAAGTTCAATAGGATATTCCTCTGCCATTTCTTTGACAAGCCTAAGGGCATCATCAAAATTACCCCGAATCTCAACCACCTTCGCGCCATGTATTAATGCCTGCGCGAGTTTTCCCATTGCGACGGCTCCGTGAGGTATTAAAACCACTGATTCCAATCCTGCCCTGCTCGCATATGCCGCGGCAGAAGCCGATGTGTTTCCTGTTGAAGCACAGATTACAGATTTCATCCCTTTTTCTTTAGCCTTAGAAATTGCCATAGTCATTCCACGGTCTTTAAATGAACCAGTGGGGTTTAGCCCCTCATACTTAAGAAATAGCTTGAAGTTACCATTTAGCAATCTAACAAGATTCTCAGCCTTAATTAAAGGGGTGTTCCCTTCCAGAAGTGTTACAACCGGAGTTTTTTCTGTTACAGGAAAAAACTCCCGATATTTTTCAATAATTCCAGGCCAGCTATTTCCCACCTAAAATCTCCTTAATTTGTTAATTGTCATTTCGACTGCACAATTTTGTCATTTCGACCGAAGGGAGAAATCTTTCTTCCGTAGGGGCAGCCCTGTGTGGCTGCCCTTTTTTATTCAGGGCGACCACATAGGGTCGCCCCTACAACAGATTCCTCTCTCCCTCTCGGAATGACAAATTACTTCGCTCGGAATGACAACATATCATCATTTCTCTATCCTGATTAAAACAGTTTTATCCTTAATCATATCCAGTTTATTGATTTCTGCTAATGCCTTTTGCATATCCGCTTCACACGCCTCATGAGTAAGCATCACTATCGGGACTTTGTTTCCAGCGGATCTTTCCTTTTGCAGGACAGACGCGATACTAATTTTTTGAGCCCCCAATACTCCTGATATTTTGGATAACACTCCGGGCTGGTCCAATGTTGAAAATCTAAGATAATATTTTGTCCAAAGATTATTTATATCGCTTATATTTTTAGGATTTTTTTCAAAATAAATATTCGCGCTGTTTGAATTGAATTTTTTATTGATAAGCTCCATAATATCGCTCCATACCGCACTCGCGGTAGGCATCTGTCCCGCGCCCTGCCCGTAATACATTGTCGGCCCAACTGAATCGCCATTTATATAAATAGCGTTAAAAACACCATCTACCGACGAAAGTAAATAATCTTTAGGAAGCATGGTAGGATGAACCCTAGTCTCAATCCCTTTTTCAGCGTCTTTTGCTATTGCCAAAAGTTTTATACAATATCCAAACTCATCAGCGTATTCAATATCAAACGTGTTAATCTGAGAAATTCCTTCACAGTATATTTTGTCCAAAGGAATCGGCTGGCCGAATGCCATTGACGATAAAATAGAAAGTTTATGCGCAGTATCAATTCCTTCTATATCAAGCGTGGGATCCGCCTCCGCGTAACCAAGCTCTCTTGCTTGATTAAGCGCGGCCTTAAAATTCTTTTTTTCACTCTGCATTTTTGTCAGGATAAAATTCGCCGTACCGTTAAGAATTCCAAATATTGATTTTATTCTGTTAGCCGCAAGGCCTTCACCCAGCGACCGAATAATCGGTATCCCCCCTCCGGCACTTGCCTCAAAACAAATCCTGACTCCATTTTCATAAGCGGTATCAAAAATTTCTTTACCGCATTTAGCAAGTAGCGCTTTATTCGCGGTTACTATATGTTTTTTATTTTTTAACGCGGAAAGTATAAACTCCTGTTCAGGGTGAATTCCTCCCACCAGACTGATTACAATTTCAATCTCCGGGTCAGAAATTACATCTTCAACCTTTGTCGTAAGCATTTTTGGGTCAATATCAACCCCGCGATTCGTAGTAATATCAAGATCCACAATCTTTTTTATTTCCAGATTTACACCAAGCTTATTTTCAATAAGCTCCTTATTCTTATTAAATATTTTTATCACACCGGTGCCAACCGTACCTAAACCAATTAATCCTAACTTTATCTTTTTCATGCGTTTAAAAGTATCATATTTTTTGTTTTTTGTAAAGAAAACAAGTTGGCCTTCTTTCTCCGTCATTCCCACGAAATATGTACTTTTACAATTCACCTTTTAAATAATTTTTCCGTTTTTCTTCTGGAAATTTCTCAATTGCATATCTTAGCATAGTGCGAGGCATGTTTTTGTAGTATTTCTCCAGAAATCTTTCCTCTAACCCAAAATCTCTTTTACCAATTTCTCTAAGCATCCAACCGACAGCTTTATGAATTAAATCTTCCTCATCATCCAATAGCATTCCCGCAATGTTCACGATATCAATAAATTTATTATATTTTAAAAAATAGGACGTAGACATAATTGATATTCTGCGTTCCCATATATTTTTCGACCTTGCCAACACATAAATTGGTTTTTTATCACGAGTGAACAAGTAAGCGCCAACAATATGCCCGGCAGAAGCGTCAACTAAATCCCAGTTGTTAATAAATTTAGTGTTACTTAGATATAGGATATATATTTTCTTTTTGTCCACATCACTTGATTTTCTAAAAAGATCTACGAGCACGAAAAGAGAAAACATGCGTTCTTCATGAAACTTCGATTTTACTAATTTAGAGGCTTCATCTATAGATATGTTTCTATATTTTTTTGCTATTTTTCTTAGGGTCGGGACTCGAATCCCTAAAAACATATCGCCTTCACCATATTCACCTTTTCCTGTTTTGAAGTATTTTTGTAAACGTGTGGCATATTCCTTATTGCTTAACCTTTTTAATTCTTTTTGTATGTTTTTAAACATAATTGTTTTGATTTCCACATAACGTTCCACGGCATAGTCAATTTTGCTATGCCGCTGCTATATGCAGTTTTCGGGCATCCCTTTTTCTTCCAGCTTATAGATCTTGAATAGTTTTTAATGGCTTCCTGACTCTAATATCATTCTTATCATGACAAATATCTGCAAGTAGTATTAATGTCCATAAGGTTGATTTAAAGTTCGGAATATAATGTAGATAATCCGGATAATACTTGTCAGATTCCGAAAGCATTCTCCAACATCCATTTTTACCTTGTGAGGCAAATATTTCTTTAATAATTCTTTGGGAGTCTTCCATATTTTATATTAATTATATTGCACATAACATCCGAAATGAGCGGTTTTTGGAAGCCGCAAAGCGGCTAAAAATATAGGTTGCGCTGAATGTACTCGTTTAAATTGTAGTCCGGGATAATAGGGATTACTGAGGAATAAACTATATGCTTCTTTTGCTTGTTCCCGAATCGCTATGGGCAATTTACTGTAACATTCCCAAAAGCGATCTGTTGTTCTTGACTTCATAAGTCGTCAAACCCTAAAGGTTTTGTTTTTCCATGTTTATGGGCCAAAATGGCTTCCCCTGCAAGTTTATCAAGAACGTCTTCCGACTCGGCAAAGGTCTTATCCCATTTTTTCTCAGATTCAAGTTCTCCCAATAGCCACTTTGCAACTGAGTTTTGTTCAATACTCGGAAGTTTTGAAACTTCTTTAAACGCTTTTTCTAACAATATTGTCATATGTTACCTCTCTTTTTTCCATTCCTTTAAGATAAATTATAACATAACTTTAATGGAAATATTATTTTTCTAAATCCTTCAAGATATTCATAGCACCATGAATTACCGCAAGAACATCTATTTGGTCAGGTTTTATATAATAAATAATCCTATAAGATTCTTCTATAACTTCACGGATCTGTTCAATATCAAATTCTGGAACAACACGACCGGAAAGAGGAAAGATACTGATTTGTTGAGATCGACGGGTTAATCTATCCACCATTATTTTTGCGTATTCTGGAGAGTTTTGAGCTATATAATCGTGAATAACATCAAGATGTTGTTCTGCGTTATCTGTCCAATGTACTTTCATTTTTAAAGTCCATATTTTTTGCGAATTTCTTTTACATCCTTGGTTCTGCCGGATTGGCTGTCTTCTAATCCTTTCTCTATAGTTTCGCGAACATAAACTTCATGGATAAAATCGTCCCAAGTAGCACCTTCTGGCATCTTTTCAACAAGCTTATACGCTTGCTCTTTTGTCATTGTCTTTGGCATAGTCATATCTCCTTTATCTGTATGGTAATATTATAACAAATTTATTATACGAAATAAAACTAAGTTTTTATTTTGATACATTTGGCGGGACATTTTTCAATGCAAATTTTACATCCGATACATTTGTCTTCCAACACTTTAAATTTACCTGTATTTTCAGTATCAGGCTGGATGGCTTTAACAGGACATACTTTCACACATTCGGAACATCCGTTACAATCATTTGTTAAAATATGAACTTTTGCTCTCGGGCCGGCGCAATCCATAATAGTTTTATGAGGACATTTAGCCGCGCAAATACCGCATTCAATACATTTTGAATAATCAAGTTTCGCCAGGTTATTTTCCAGTGTGATTGCCTGTGTGGGACAAAATTTGACGCAGATCCCGCACCCCAAACATCCAACAGGGCATAATTCCCTTACCCTTACGCCTTTATCCAGGGAATTACAAGGGATATGAACACGTTTTTCCTTTGGATACATGACAATAAGCTTCCGCGGGCAGGCTAAAACACATTCGCCGCAAGCGGTACATAACGAATTATCCACCATCCCTTTTCCGTTTTCATCAATGTATCTTGCCTTGGTCCGGCAAACAAGCACACAATCGCCCAAACCTACACAGCCATATTGACAAACATTCACATCACCGGCTACAGCTTCTATGCCTGCCGTACAAGATGTAATACCCTGTTCTCTCATCTTGTTCGCCCTTGTCAAAATATCGCCTATACACAAATTAATAGTATACTGGGTCTTTAAACCATCCATCGTTTTATCTTCTTCGCTGAGAAAAACATTAATCCCGTCTTTATCCTGGATTAATAAATCACAAACACCGCAAAAAACACATTCATCACGGCCGCATGGCTGGGCATCTTCAAGCGCGTAAAGATAAAATTCAGGATGAAGGTTGAAAAAATGCCAAATAATAATGGCATAAACTCCCCATAACGCCTCCTTATTATGAAGTATATAAGAAATATCTATCGCGAATTTTCCGAAATATTCTTCCACCCAAAGGATCGTTCCCGTAATAATAAAAACTAAAGTTCCCTGGAATACAATCCAGTAGTCACATTTTTCATTATAATAAAAACGCTTTCGGACAAGTTTTTTTTTCGTCAGATGAAGTGAAGATAAAAGATGTATCCAAAAATCAATAAAATCCTGTTTGTTAAATATCAGACTTTTAAAATTAGACCGGCCATTGGGACTTAAAAATAAAAATTTTAAATGGTAAAAAGCGGAAGCTATGAAAGCTATAGCGGCTAATCTATGTAAAATCCCGCTGGCTTGCGACCAAAATAATACATTGTTTCCAAGATAGTTTATCCATGATTTAGGAATACTTTTAAAATAACCAGTTAGGAAAAGAACAACCATACTGGTAAAAAAAATCATATGCTGATTTCTATTTTCAATGCGTCTTTTGAATATCTGAGGCATATAGTCTAGTATTTAGTGAATAGTGAATAGTTATTAGTACACATTAATAAATATCCTAAGTTTGACAAATTTTTAACACACACTTCGTCATTCCCGTGGAAACGGGACGACAAAAAGTGACAAATTCAAGCAAATATTTTACATTGCTTATATTTTAACATAATCTGTAATTGTTAACAATGGAGAATCAATATCTAAAACAAAAAACCCCGGCCTCTAAAACATAGAAACCAGGGCATAACTAAAAGCAATTTTCATTACCGTTTATCTCTCATGAACGTGGGGATATCCAGATTATCTTCCAAAAAGTTCGGAAATCCTGGCTCTAATTTAAGTCCTGCATTTTTTAAGTGAGCAATACCGTATCCATCTTCTTTTCCAAATTCTTTTCTCTGGCTTTGTTTTTCAAAACCGGTCGCAATAACTGTAACTCTCAAATCATCTTTGCAATCTTCGTTAATTACCGCTCCAAAAATAATATGCGCGGACTCATCAGCCGCTTCATATATCAAATTGGCAGCTTCACTGACTTCATATAAAGTCATTTCCGGGCCGCCTGTAACATTAATAAGAATACCCTTCGCGCCATTGATAGTCGTATCCTCTAATAAAGGATTTGTAATAGCTTGCTGGGCTGCCTTTATCGCGCGATCTTCGCCTGCTGCCGAGCCTGTACCCATCAGGGCATCTCCCATACCTGACATAATCGCCCTAACATCGGCAAAATCCAAATTTATCAAGCCTGGAACAATAATTAAATCCGATATACCCTGTACCGCGCTTCGCAAAACATCATCCGCCACTTTGAAGGCGTTAACAATCGCTATATTTTTTCCTACAACCGACAAAAGCCTCTGATTAGGGATTGTAATAAGGGTATCCACATGCTGAGTTAATTTTTTTAATCCTTCATCGGCATGAATGATTCTCTTTTTGCCTTCAAAATAAAATGGTTTTGTAACCACCGCTACTGTTAAAATCCCTTTTTCTTTAGCCAATTGAGCAATAACCGGAGCCGCGCCGGTACCTGTTCCGCCTCCCATCCCGGCAGTAATAAAAATCATATCCGCGTCCTCTATAGCATCGGATATTCTTTCTCTATCCTCTATCGCCGCTTTTTCGCCAAGCTCAGGACTGGATCCCGCGCCTAATCCACGGGTTACTTTTTCACCAAGATGTATTTTAATATTTGCCTGAGAAGCATTCAAATCCTGCAAATCGGTATTAACCGCAATAAATTTAACTCCCTGCATTTTAGCATCAATCATCCTATTTACAGCATTCCCACCGCCGCCGCCAACTCCAATGACTTTAATTGAAGCCGTTTTATCAAATTCATTACTGAATTCTAACATCTTTGTTCTCCCTTTTTTATATTGTCATTTCGATAGCATCTGTCATTTCGACTGAAGGGAGAAATCTTTCTTCAATAAATCCCCCTATTTCCCCCTTTGCAAAAGGGGGATTAAGGGGGATTTGCCCCTACAACAGATTCCTCACTTCGTTCGGAATGACAAACCACTTCGCCCGGAATGACAACCGCCCTATTCTCCACTTACTCCCTATGGCATCGCCCTGACCAACGCCCCTAATTTACTGAATGTTTTTTCAAATATATTTAATTCATTCTTGCTTTTATCTTCACAATATTTTTTCCACGCGTAATGAATAAGCCCGACACCTGTGGAATAAATCGGATTATTTATTAATTCATACAATCCTTTTATGTCTTTGTTAGGAACACCTTTCCGAACAGGAAAAGGAAAAATCTTTCCTCCCAATTTATCAATATGTTTCATCTGTGATGTCCCGCCGGTTAAAACCAGACCCGAGGCAATTAATTCCTCAAATCCGGAATTTCTGACTTCGCTATGTATAAGCCAAAAAATTTCTTCCAACCTGGTTTTCACTATATGGGAAAACTCTTTTTGAGAAAACTTGCGTTTCTCCTGATTACCAATGCAAGAGATACCAATCATCTCGTTTTCGTCTCCCTCAAAATACATGGCCCGGCAATATTCTTTCTTTATCCGTTCAGCCTCGCTAATCGGAATACGCAATCCTACTGATAAATCATTTGTAAGATGATCCCCTCCTACCGGTATAACAGCAGTATGCCTCAATATCCCATTAATAAAAACAGCAACATCTGTTGTCCCGCCTCCTAAATCCGCTAAAACAACTCCTAATTTTTTTTCATCCTCGGTTAACACCGCGTAACTTGAAGCCAACGGCTCAAGAACTACCTCTTCCACTTCAATTCCAGCCTCATTTATACAACGGATTAGATTCTGGAGGGAAGTTACAGCTCCAATAACTATATGCACCTCCGCCTCAAGTTTATTGCCAGCCATACCTACAGGCTCCGATATGCCGCATTGTTCATCCACAATAAAATCCTGCGGCAAGATATGGATAATCTCCCTGTCAACAGGAATAGACACCGTCTGAGCGGCTTCCAAAACACGGCGGACATCATATTTTGTTATTTCTTTATCCGAGCGAAGTACGTTTATCGCGCCACGGCTGTTTATACCTCTTACATGAGAACCCGCAATCCCCGCATATACCTTATTTATTCTTATCCCTGCCATTTCTTCAGCATCACTTACTGACTTTTCTATGGCAGAAGTTACAGCTTCCAAATTTATCACTATACCTTTTCTCATTCCGGAAGATTCCGCTGTCCCTACTCCAATTATTTCCACATCTTTTTTACTATTATCAATCTTTGCTACGACAGTAGCAATTTTTGATGTCCCAATATCCAATCCCACAACTATTTTTTCTTTTGCCATAGAACTCCCCTTGTATTCGTGAAACGTAAAATGTAAATCGTAAAACGTAAAACGTGAATCGTAAATGGTAAAACGTGAGTTGTTAATTGTGAAATATATTGTGATTCGTATTTTACGTTTCACATTTCACATTTTACGTTTCACGTTTTACGTTTTACGTTTTAAAACAATCTGCTTATTGTAGCGCATATCCACATATTCAATCGAAATTTTATCCGCGTTCGCGGCGCTAATTGCTTTGTTTACATAAAACCATTTGCTCTTCTCCGTATCCTTATCAATCTTCAATTTCGTTCCACTGTCAGTGTAAATAATAATCTCGTCCGAGCAACTCACATTTATTTCCGAGATACAATCCAAAAACTCAGGCTGGACACTTTTAATATCTTTTACGATTTTTAACCCGGTTTTAAGACTAAAAGAATTAGTGTCATCGCCCAAAATAACACTTTTCAACTCTACACCAGTTATTATCGGAAGATTTTTATAAATAACTGATGATAATTTTTGAAAAATTATGCCATCCCCCGAAACTAAATAAAAATCCACTTTCATATTCAAAATCGCCGACGCTTCCCTTTCTTCCACATGAACTTCAATCTTGTCGGGAAGACACCGTTTAACATGGACTTTATCAAACAAAGGGCTTTCTTTAATCCGGTATTGAATTTTAATTAAATTTAATTTAAAAATGTTTTGCCCAAACTCTATACCCGTTAATTTTATTATATCCTCTTTTGGAACAATATTATTACCCGAGACAACAATGTTTTTCACATTAAAATACGGTGTGACTAAAACGAAATTACGCGTTATCCAAAATAAAGAGACGACTATAGCCATTCCAACCAAAGCCGTCAGTGTTTTCCCCGCCAACCTAAAAAAATCCGACCTTGCCTCCTGCCGTTTTTTTTGATAATGGCGTTTTTTATTTAAATAAATGTTTTTTACATACATAATTTTTAAACACTAAATCCTAAACTCTAAACAAACTCAAAACTATAAACTCAAGACAAAACACAAACCGTCTTGTTTTGAATTTTGGGTTTCGGGTTTCAGGTTTATTTAGTGTTTTGAGTTTAGGATTTAGAGTTTTACCCACGCAGGCTAAAGCCTGCGCCTACCCCATTCCCCGCTCTTTCAATTGCCCAAACTACCATTCGCCTCACTATCTCTTTAAACTCAATCCCTGCCGCTTTCGCCGCATCCGGCAGCAAACTTACACTTGTCATTCCCGGGATAGTATTAATCTCAAGGACGTACAAACCTCTTTTAGCATTATATATCATATCCAGCCTCGAAACATCCCTGCACCCCAATATTTTATGAACCTTTATTGCGGTCTCACGCGCCTGTTTAGATATATCGTCCGAAAGCCTGGCCGGGATAATATGTTTTGACATCCCTTTTTTATATTTAGCCTCAAAATCGTAAAATTTATTTTTAGGAACTATCTCCACAACCGGCAAAGCGTCGTCTCCTAAAATACCAACTGTTATCTCTTTGCCGGACACATACTCTTCTATCAAAACTTTTTCATCACAAGAAAAAGCAAGCTCCACTGCCTTTCCAATCTCAGATTTTTTGGAAACAATACTGATCCCGACCGCCGACCCTTGCCGGGACGGTTTAATAACAAATGGTAATTTAAATCCCCCTATTTCCCCCTTGAAACCTGCCTGCGGTAGGCAGGAAGGGGGATTAAGGGGGATTATCCTAAATTTCGGCGTAAGAATATTATTCGCAATCAAAATCTGTTTAGTAAAAATTTTATCCATGCCCACAGCCGAGGCCAACACGCCTGAACCGGTATACGGGATACCCATTACTTCCAATAATCCCTGTATTGTTCCATCCTCACCGCCGGGGCCGTGCAAGGCTAAAAAAGCCAAATCAATTTTTGTTTGTTTTAACTTAAAGGCAATATTTGCATCAACATCAATGAGTATAATTTTAAAACCTAATTTATCAAGAGATTTTTTTACCGCCCTGCCGCTAACCAGAGAAATTTCTCTTTCCGAGGAAGTTCCTCCGGAAAGAATACCAATCCGCAAGTCTTTAAATCCCCCTATTTCCCCCTTTGTCTCAATTTTCGTTTTCATTTTTTATTTTCGGCAACTTCCTTAAAAAAATTAACCGTCAAGGGTAGCCGCAGGCTTTAGCCTGCGCCATAACGCAACCTAAAGGTTGCGGCTACCATTATCGATTAACTATTCTTTTTTAATCTTTCAATCAAGCTCTCCCCAACCTGCCAAATATCTCCCGCACCCATGGTAAAAACCATATCCCCTGATTTAACAACAGACAAAATATGTTCCAAAATTTTGTTTTTTTCCGGAATATACCGGACATTTTTCTGGCCGTATTTTTTTGCCTCTTTTACTATCGATTCACCTGTCATCCCGGGAATCGGGTTTTCTCCCGCGGGATAAATAGGGCCAATTATCAATTCATCTGCCTGATAAAAACATCTGCCAAATTGTTCAAGCAGCGCCTTCGTTCGTGTAAAACGATGCGGCTGGAAAGCAAGAACAATTCTTCTGCCCCATCCTGTTCTCGCGGCATTCAAGGTCGCCTCTATTTCCGTTGGATGATGTCCATAGTCATCTATTATCATAATATCGTTAATTTCCGCTTTAATCTGAAACCGTCTTTTAACTCCCTTAAATTCTTTCAAAGTCTCACGAATCTTCTCTTTATCTATTCCTAATTCCAAAGCGCAGGTTATTGAAGCTAACGCATTGTAAACATTATGAGTACCAGCGGCTCGCAAATGAAACCTGCCAAGATTTCTATCCCGATAAACCGCATCAAACTGAATATCCATTGGTTTCATCTGTATATTTTTAGCTGCCATATCAGATTGAGTTTTTAATCCGTATGTGATAAATTTCTTTTTAATCCATGGGATGATACTTTGTATGTTTGGTTCATCCAGACAAATTATATTGCTTCCATAAAAGGGAACTTTATTGATAAATTGAAGATATGTTTCCTTGATATGATCCAGATCCCTGAAATAATCGAGGTGTTCCAAATCGATGTTTGTAACAATCGCGATAATCGGCGAAAGCAAAAGAAACGATCCATCGCTTTCATCCGCTTCCGCAACAAGGAACTCTCCCTGTCCAAGTTTGGCATTCGTCCCAAGGCTATTCAGAATCCCGCCATTTACGATAGTCGGATCCATACCCGCCCCGGCAAGAATGGATGCCACAGTGATGTTGTGGTGGTTTTTCCATGAGAACCCGCTATCGCAATTCCTGATTTCATCCGCATCAGTTCAGCCAACATCTCCGCACGAGGAATAACCGGCACCTTCCTTTCCCGTGCCGCAATTATTTCCGGATTATCATTTAAAATCGCCGAAGACATAACAACTACATCCGCTTTATCAATATTATCCGCGTGATGCGAATAAAATATTTTACCGCCTAATTTTTCCAAATGCTTTATTACAGGAGTTCCTTTTAAATCTGACCCTGTAACTTTATAACCTAAATTAAGCAAAACCTCGGCAATTCCGCTCATTCCTGAACCGCCGATTCCAACAAAATGTATTTTACGGCCTATTGGTAACATAAACCTCCTTAATCGTAAAACGTGAATCGTGAATCGTAAATAATAAATACTTCAGATTTTCGTTTCACATTTCACGTTTTACGTTTCACGGCATTTATTTTATCACCGCCAAAACATTTAAAGCAAGACTCCTTGCCGCGCCTTTTTGATACAAGCTCCTATTTATCTCACCCATTCTTATTAATTTTACCTTGTTATTTAACAAGTCAAAAATAGCCTTTGCCAGTTTTTCAGGATTCAATTCTTTCTCCGATATAATTATGCCTCCGTCTTTTTCTTCAAGCCTTTTCGCGTTATAATATTGGTGGTTTCCCGCAGCATAAGGGTAAGGAATGAATATTGCCGGCTTTCCGCACGCGCAAATTTCTGAAATGGTTAACGCTCCGGCGCGCGCAATTATTAAATCGCTTGCCGCATAGGCATTTTCGATATCATAAAAAAACGGACGGACAATTGATTTAAAACGAACACCGCGGCAAAACTTATCCATCTTTTCCCAATCATTTTCCCCGGTCATTATAACAACCTGCAAATCTATATCTTTTTTTTCCAGTAATAGCAAAGTTTCTCTAAAAACCTCATTTAGATTATGACTCCCTTGACTCCCTCCAAAAATAAAAAGAGTAATTTTCCCCGAGTCTAAATTCAAGCCGCGTATTCCTATTTCTTTTTCAGCAAGTTCAATGCTCAATCTAACAGGATTCCCGGTAACAATCGCACTTCTAAAACAATATGATGTCTCCTTAAAGGCAACTGTAGTTTGATCAACCAGTTTATTCAGAACCCTGTTTGCCATCCCCGGGATAACGTTCTGTTCATGTATAACCGTTGGTATATTGCTTAAAACCGCCGCCAAAACTACAGGAGGCGTAACATATCCTCCCATTCCTATTACAACATCAGGCTTAAACCTTCTGAATAAAAACAACGCCTTAAAAAATGTCTTTAGCAATTTCCAAAGGCTCAAGAAAATCGAAGAATTGAAACTCCGGCTTAACCCCTCCGCGTCGAATAATTCATAGTTGAATTTTTCTTTCGTAAAAATATCTTTTCCGATACCTTTTTTTGTGCCGGCAAAAAAAACATCCATATTAAATTCGCTTTGCAATTCATGTCCAAGAACAATTGCCGGATAAATATGCCCGCCTGTTCCTCCTGCCGCAATAAGTATTTTTTTTGACATAAAACGCCCCTACGATTTTGAAATATTTAATAAAATCCCAACCGATGTCATTGTAAATATCAAAGAAGATCCTCCATAACTGATAAAAGGAAGCGGCGTCCCTTTTGTAGGCAGCAGCCCCAAAACCACCCCAATATTAACTAAAAATTCCAATCCTATTACAGTCAATATTCCCAAACTAAGAAAACATCCAAAACTGTCTTTAGCTTTAAAAACAATCCTTCCCGCGCGCGATATAAATCCGATAAAAATAATAATAATTGCCAACGACCCGATAAAGCCAAGTTCCTCGCCAATTATGGAAAAAATAAAATCGGTATGTGCTTCAGGCAGATAAAATAATTTTTGTCTGCTTTCGCCTAATCCAAGTCCAAAAATCCCGCCGGAACCGAATGCCAAAAAAGACTGAATAATCTGAAATCCTGATGCTTGAGGGTCCTGCCACGGGTCAAAAAATGACAGGAGCCTTTTCATGCGATAAGCGCTGTTAAATATAAGAAAATAAAGCACAGGCAGGCTGGCCAGCCCAATGCTTAAGAGATGAACAATTTTTGCTCCTGCCACAAAAAACATTATTAAAACTGTCCCCGCTAAAATCACAGCTGTCCCAAAATCAGGCTGTAAAATAACCAATCCGCAGACAAATCCCAGTATTACCAAATCCTGAAACCACGAGGAAAAAGAAACCTCTATTTCACGTTGTTTCTTCGACAATGAACTCGCCATATAAATCACGATGATAAATTTTATTAACTCCGCCGGCTGAAACCTGAACACGCCAATCTCAATCCACCGTCTCGCGATTCCAATTTCTTTGCTCGCGCGTGGGATTAAAACAACTCCCAAAAGAATTAAACCACAAATCAAAAGCGGGCCGCTGATTTTTTCCCAAAAATGATAATCTATATTTACCATAATCAAGATACAAACCAATCCTATAAAAAACCAAACTAATTGCCTTTTTAAAAAATAATAACTGTCCCCAAAATTTTCATAGGCTATCATCGCGCTCGCGCTGTAAATTACCACAATGCCAATGCTTATTAAAACGAGCGTTATAATAAAAAGCGTATAATCTGACCTCTTTTTATTCACCTGTAAATCTCCGTACATTATTATTTATCATTTCAACCGCACACTTCTTGTCATTTCGACCGAAGGGAGAAATCTTTCTTTCGTAGGGGCAGCCCTGCGTGGCTGCCCTCTTTTATTAGGGCGACCACATAGGGTCGCCCCTACAATAGATTCCTCGCTCCCGCTCGGAATGACATTTCCATTCTCCATTGCGCCAATTACTGCCGGCATGAACGTTCCATATTAAATTAGATACTATTTATTATCTTTTTGAATTTATTCCCTCGATCCTTGTAATCCTTAAACATATCAAAACTCGCGCATCCCGGAGAGAACAAAACCACATCCCCCTGCACAGCCAATTCTTTTGCTTTTCTTACCGCGTCTTCCAAAGTATTATTTTCATATATCACAGACGTCCCGTCTAACGCCCGCCTTATCTTCTCCTTTGCCTCACCTATCAGGATAAGGAATCTTACCCTTTTTTGAACCAAATTTCTGAGGATTGAAAAATCCAGACCTTTATCCTGCCCGCCCGCGATAAGAATAATAGGATTACTAAAACTCTCAATTGCTTTCGCAACCGAATCTATAGTAGTTCCTTTAGAATCATTATAAAATTTTACGCCTTCAATTTCACGCACAAACTCAATCCGGTGCGCTAATCCCATGAAAGATTTAATAGTATTTTTAATAATATCATTAGTTACATTTTTTATTTTACAGGCGGTTATAACTGCCAGAATATTGCTCACATTATGCCCGCCAAGCAGCCTTATGTCCCCGCGCGAACAAACTTTCTCCGCTTTCCCATTACAGGAAAACACAATATCGTCACCCTTGAGATAAACTCCTTCTGCGACTTCATTTTTTGCGCTGAAGAATAAAACCTTTGCTTTTGTTTTTTGATCCCATAACTTCACTATCTCATCATCAAAATTCAAAATAGTCCAATCATCCTTTTTCTGATTCACAAGAATCCTCTGTTTCGCAAGAATATATGCTTCCATCGATGAGTACCTGTCAAGGTGATCCGGGGTTATATTCAAAGTTATGCTTATATTTGGACAAAAATCCTTAATCCCATCAAGCTGAAAACTGCTTATTTCTAAAACCGCGGCATGTTCAGACGATAAATTATTTATCTGGCTGATAAAAGTTGTACCAATATTTCCGGCGACTATAACAGGCGTCTTGGTTTTTTTTAAAACCTTTCCCAAAAGCGTAGTTGTAGTCGTCTTGCCGTTAGTCCCCCCAATAGCAATAATAGGACACGGGCAAAACCCGGAGGCAAGCTCAATCTCACTGATAATTGAAATATTTAGAGCCTTCGCTTTCTCAAGAATCGGAATATTTAATGGAATCCCGGGACTTACCACAATAATATCGGCTCCTTCTAAAACCCTGTCCGTATGCCCGCCGGCTTCCGTTCCAATCCCTTCCTTTTCTAAAATATTTTTTTCCCTTGCCCAAAGTTTTTCGGCCTTTTTCTCGCTAAGAAATACCGATGCTCCATTTTTTTTTAAAAACAACGCGGAATCCAATCCGCTCCGGGCGGCACCTAATACTGTAACTCTTTTGTTCCTCAAATCCATGTGTTTCCCCAGTAGGCAGTTGTTAGTTTTCAGTTTTCAGTTGTCAGTTTCCGGTCTGACAACTAACAACTAATAACTGACAACTTATCTTATCTTCAACGTTGCCAATGTCAACAACGTAAACACTATACACACAATCCAAAAACGAATGACAACCTTCGGTTCCGGCCATCCCTTCATTTCATAATGATGATGAATCGGAGACATTAAAAAAACCTTTTTGCCGGTCAAATTGAAAACTAACACCTGAACAATGACCGAAACAGCCTCAATAACAAAAATCCCTCCGACAATTATCAAAGTCAATTCTTTCTTAGTAAGAATTGCTATTGTTCCAAGCGCGCCCCCTAACGCAAGTGAACCGGTATCACCCATAAAAACTTCGGCGGGATAAGTGTTATACCATAAAAATCCGAGCCCGGCACCAATAATGGCCGCGCATATTACAGTCAATTCCCCCGCCCCCTCAACATAAAAAACATTCAAGTACTGACTGAACGTCCAATTACCTGTAATATAACTCATCCCTAAAAATGATATAGACGCGAAAACTATCGCGCCGATAGCCAAACCGTCCAACCCATCCGTCAGATTAACTGCGTTAGAGCTTCCCACTATTACCAATGCGGCAAATGGGATATAAAACCATGATAAGTTCCACAAAACATTTTTAAAAAACGGCACTGCCAGCTGTGTCATATATTTTGTGTCCAAATACTTCATATAATTCGCATTGTCTATTTTATAATTCCAAAACGCTCCAATATCAAGCGGATATTTGTAAAGATAAAACCCTAAAAGCAGCCCCAAAGTAACCTGGCTGATTAATTTAAACGAAACTGAAAGCCCTTTTGAATTTTTCTGAGTCAGTTTAATATAATCATCAATAAAACCTATCAACCCGAGCCAAACCGTAACGAAAAGGACTATCCATACCATACTGTTATTTAAATTGTTCCAAAAAAGACATGATAAAACAACTGAAAAGATTATTAAAATCCCTCCCATAGTAGGGGTCCCTGACTTTTTGAAATGAGATTCCGGGCCGTTTAACCTAATCGGCTGGTTTGCCTTCATTGCTTTTAAGCGGCGGATAATCCATGGCCCAAAAATTACACTAATCAAAAACGCGGTAATGGCCGCAAAAACCGACCGAACTGTGATATACCTGAAAACCCGCAGACTGGAAAAGATTGTGTCTTGCTTATATAATAGAAGATATAAATAATAAAACATAGTTCGTCGCTCGTATATCGTCGTTCGTGTCACGTCCCGTAGGGGCAGCCCTGTGTGGCTGCCCTCTTTCCCCTAATTCAGGGCGACCACATAGGGTCGCCCCTACTAATTATTCTTCACTCTCCACTTTAACAATTCCACTGCCTCTTCCAAACGTGTCGCGCGCGATCCTTTAAAAAGAATAGTATCCTGTTTTTTTATAAATGATAACAAAATATTTACGATATCTTCATTTGTTTTTACCAAGAAAATTTTGTTTCTATCCATACCGCTTTGGATAGCGGCATCAGAAGTTATTACGGTTCCATCCGATTCCTTTATAATAAGATAATCAATGTCCTGTTTAACTATCTCTTCACCTATTTTTCTGTGGTACTCTTTCGAATCATTCCCCAGCTCCAACATACCTCCAAACACAAAAACTTTTTTCCCTTTGGCCTCATAATCACCCAATTCCTTCAACACCGCCATAACCGAATCCGGATTGGCATTATACGCGTCATTCACAATTTTAATATCTTTTATGTTTACCACTTCCAGCCGCATTTTAGGAGGTTTTGCCTTTTCAAGTTTCCCCGCCAAAAGGCATAAATTATCGAAAAACATACTGCCGGCCGCCATCGCAGCCAAAATATTATACACATTATGCAGTCCGGGCAAAGAAGTTTTTACTTTTATTTTTTTACCCTGCACATTCAATACGAATGTGCTTCCTTTAAAAGGAAACAACCTAATATCTTCGGCCATAAAATCACTTTTATTTTTCACTCCGAAAGTAATAATTTTCGCCCTGGTTTTTTTTCGAAAAAAGTCGTAAAAATAATCATCCGCATTTAGAACCGCAAATTTATCCTCCGTTAAACCTTCAATCAATTCCGCTTTGGCGGACGCAATCTCTTTCAGCGAAGAAAAATATGCGAGATGAGCGGGCCCAACATTTGTAATAATTCCAACGTCAGGCTGGGCGGCACTGTTCAACACACTCAGTTCTCCCTTCCCCGACATACCCATTTCCAGAATTAAAACTTCCGTGCTTTTTGCCATATCCAAAATTGTCAATGGAAGGCCTATTTCATTATTAAAATTCCCTCTGTTTTTTACAACATTGTAAGTATCTTCCAATAACAAGGCTAATACATCTTTTGTTGTAGTTTTGCCGTTACTCCCTGTAATACCGCAAACCTTTGGATTAATTTTTTTACGGTAATATGAAGCCAAATTTATCAAGGCTTTTTTTGTGTCCCGAACACAAATCACCTTTTTACACTGAATATTTTCCCCATTCGAAACAATAACCGCGGACGCGCCATTCATCAGCGCGTCTTTTACAAATTTCGTCCCATCAAATTTTTCCCCTTTAACCGCAAAAAAAGCTTCGCCCTTTTTTATGGTCCGCGAGTCAGTTGAAACACCTTTTATTTTTAATGTCCCATCAAACTCTTTTGATAAATCACCTCTAATTGCTTTTTGAATTTCCGCTAAAGTTAAATCCATATTACCCAACATTATCTTCTATAAACAGTTGGGTTTCGCAAGCTCAACCCAACCTACATGGCTTACAATTTTTTTGTTATGTCAAAAATTTGCAATTGTCATTTTTACCGCACAATTTTGTCATTTCGACCGAAGGGAGAAATCTTTCTTTAATAAATCCCCCTATTTCCCCCTTTGCAAAAGGGGGATTAAGGGGGATTTGCCCCTACAATAGATTCCTCTCTTCGTTCGGAATGACAACTGTTTTTTTTCACATTATCAACTTTTTCATGTCTCATCCCCAAAATACAGGACTCCCTCCTGAAATTTATTAATCAAACTTCCCGGTGGAGGAGATTGTTTAATTACCACTCCGCTTCCCTCAAACTTCATTTTAATCTGATAATTAGAAATAACATTCATTGCTTCTTTCATTGTAAGTCCTAATAATTTGGGCATTACTGTCTCTTTAAAAGTCGTATCGCCATCAATCAACCTTGTATCTTTTAATCCCCCTCTTTCCCCCTTTGAAAAAGGGGGATCAAGGGGGATTTTCACGGCTATCTCCTGTACATCCTGAGGAACATTTAAATACCTAAGCGATTCTCTGATTATTTCCTTTGCAATAGGGATACATACAGTTTCCCCCCAAATTTCCGTGCTGTCCGATTTAGGTTCGTCCGATACCACTAAGACACAAAGCTTAGGATCTTTCATCGGCGCAAATCCCGCGAAAGAAACAAGTAATTTTTCTGAACTATATTTCTTTAACTCAAAATCAAATTTTTTCGCGGTACCCGTCTTACCCGCAACTCTGTAACTCGTCATGTAACCCCTTTTCCCTGTGCCATTTTGGACCACGCCCTCTAAAATATCCGCTACCTTCTCCGCGGTTTCCTCTGAAATTACGCGCCTTATCGGCTTAGGCCGGAACTCTTTCACAATACCATTTTTACCGATAATAGACTTAACAATATATGGCCTCATAAGAATTCCTTTATTCGCGACTGTCGCTACGGACTGAATCAGTTGAATTCCGGTAACCGCTACTTCCTGGCCTATAGGAATCGCACCAATCGAAAGTTTGGACCATTTATCGGGCGAAGGGATACTACCCGCAACCTCTCCCGGTAAGTCTACTCCTGTCTTTTCCCCATAACCAAATGAACATAAATATTGATATAGTTTTCTAGGACTCCATTCCTGCACAGATTTTATGATAGCAATATTACTCGACACCTCTACGGCTCTTTTAAATGTCAAGGTATCATAAACATGAGAATCGTGAACAGGATGATTATGAACAAAATAAACGCCATGCTCACAATATATTTCATCCTCAGGGGAAACAATATCATCCTCTAACAATCCGGATACAACCGCAACTTTGAAAGTCGACCCGGGTTCGAACAAATCCGTAATAACCCGATTACGTCTGACGGAATCCGGATATTCAGCAAAACTATTGGGATTATAAGACGGCCAATTTGCCAAAGCCAAAATCTCAAAAGTCTTAGGATCCATAACAACCGCCATACCCCAATTGGGATGAAATCTTTCTATTCCTTTATTTAGCTCTCTCTCGGTA
>JBDROR010000200.1:0-4529 GCA_043809805.1 bacterium | reverse complement strand
AAAAAAGCAGGGGTTGGGATGCCGGTTTTGAACAATATTTTTTAGATAAAACAATATTTTTAGACGCTGTTTATTTTTATAATGATTTTTCAAGTATGATTGATTATGATTTTTTAACTTCAAAATATAAGAATGTCGCTGAAGCGCAGACAGAGGGAGTAGAGTTAAATTCATCATTAAAATTGAAAGATACATTTATGCTTAAAGCAAGCGCTGCAAGGTTAAGGACAAAGAATAGAACTAACGGCGAGAATTTGAAGAGAAGGCCGAAAAATAAGTTTTCGTTAGGTATGGATTATCATTATGTGAAAAATGGGATTTTCAATATAGACGCGGTTTATATCGGCGAAAGAGACGATAATCAAGAAATAATTCTTGATAGTTATACCTTAGTCAATACCTTAATATCATACAATATTAGTAAGAGTCTTGAGGTTTATGTTAAAGCAAATAATATCTTCGATGAAGATTATGAGGAGGCAAAGGGTTACGGAACACCCGGTTCATCTTTTTACGGAGGTATTAAAATAAACTATTAAGGGGCAGGAATCCAGTAAAATTACAAAACTAGATTCCCGATGGAGTTTATCTTTGAGAAATTTATAGGGGTAGAGGAATCTATTGTAGGGGCGACCCTATGTGGTCGCCCTGTAAAAGAGGGCAGTGCCCCTACGGGAGAAAGATTTCTCCCTTCGGTCGAAATGACAAATGTTTGATCGGGTTGTCATTTCGAACGAAGCATTGTCATTCCGAACGAAGTGAGGAATCTTATACCGCCAATTAACAAATTATGGAGATTTTTGGATGAAAAAAATTATGGAATTGCATGGAGGAAATCTTAAGGAGGCACAGCAGAGATATCGGTTAAAGAAGGAAGAAATCATCGATTTCAGCGCCAACATCAACCCGCTGGGTTTTCCCAACAGTGTTGGTAAGATTATTTCATCGCATTTGGATGATATCGCGCGTTATCCTGACCCATACTGCAAAGATTTGAAAAAGGCAATTGCCAGCCGTCTTAATATTTCCGCAGATAATTTATTGATTGGCAACGGGTCAATGGACCTGATTTTTTCACTCACACTTGCCTTAAAGCCAAAAAGGGCCCTCATTTCTATACCCACGTTTAGTGAATATGAGAGGGCGGTGCGTTTAGCCGGCGGTAAATGCCTTTTTGTAAAAACACATGAAGCAAATGATTTTGCGGTAAATACAACGGAGATAATTAAACGCCTTGATTCTACGGATTTATTGTTTATTTGCAATCCTAACAATCCCACAGGATTTCTATGGGATAAAGAGGCAGTGCGGTTTTTAGCTGATAAGTGCGAAAAAAAAGGCGTTTTTCTGGTTATTGATGAGGCCTTTATGGATTTTGTAGAAGAGAAAAATGCGTCATCTATGGTTACAGTTATGTCTAATAAAAAGCATGTTTTGGTGTTGCGGTCACTGACTAAATTTTTTGCCATTGCGGGTTTGAGAGCGGGATACCTGGCTGGAAACAAAAAATTATTGAGCAGGATTTCGTCTTATCAGCCGCCATGGTCGGTAAACGCTCTGGCGCAAATGGTCGCCTGCGAAATTATAAAAGACACCGTATTTATAAAAAAAAGCAGGGATTATGTATTAAAAGAGAGCAATTTTTTATTTAAAGAACTTCAAAAGATTAAATCCCTGAAACCTTATCCTGCGAGCGCCAATTTTATATTCTGCAGATTAGAAAATAAAAAGATAAACGCCGGCCGGCTTTGCGATTATTGCGGCGGCAAAGGAATACTTATCCGCGATTGCAGTAATTTCCGGGGATTAGATGACCGTTTTATAAGGGTTGCGGTAAGAAGGAGAGAAGCCAATCTCCGTCTTATTTCTTGCCTGAAAGAATATTTATATGAATTATGAATTATTAATTATTCCCGCTGCGTATCTTTTGGATCTGGTTTTTGGAGATCCACAGTGGTATTGGCATCCGGTAAGGCTTATCGGAAGGCTGACCGAAAAGCTGGAAAACAAATTAAATTTGGACGGGATAAACAAAAAATTAGGCGGGGCTGTATTAGTTATCTTAGTGGTTGGGGCAACTGTTTTTTGCGTCTGGGGAGTGTTAAGGTTAACCAAATTTATTCACCCGTTTTTTTACTACGGCGTTTCTGCCCTGTTTATTTATTTTTCACTTTCAATCAAATCCCTGTCAGTTGAGGCAGGCAAGGTTTATAAAGACCTGAAGTCCGGAGATATTCAGAGGGCAAGAGATAATCTTTCCATGGTTGTAGGCAGGGATACAAAAGGATTAGATGAGCCGGAAATAATCAGGGCATCTGTGGAGACAGTGGCAGAAAGCATTATGGACGGCATAATCGCACCTTTGTTCTACGCCTTTTTAGGAGGCCCTGTGTTGGTCTGGGCTTATAAAGCCATAAATACTTTAGACTCTATGGTGGGGTATAAGAACGAAAGATTTATAGAATTTGGCAGGGCATCCGCATTGCTGGATGGGATGATGAATTTTATACCCGCAAAGATAACCTGTTTTTTAATTAGTATCTCCAGCCTTTGCTATGGAAAGAACTGGCTTAATTCGTTTAAACAGGGATCGAAATACTTCTTTCAGGGGCCGAAAATTAACAGCGAGTCAACAGAGGCGGCTATGGCGGGCGGCCTTAATATTCGATTAGGAGGCATAAATTTTTATAATTCAATCCCTGTGCGTAAACCACTTATTGGCGGGGATCTTCAGCCTTTAGCTATCGAACATATTCAGCAAAGTATTAGAATTGCATATATATCTTCCGCGCTAATGTTAATTTCAGGGGTAATGCTTAAATGAGACTAAAACTGTTATGCCGAAAAAGAAGATTAATATGGAAAAATTATTGATTAGTATATCTATGATATAATATCAAATAAGGAGGGACATAAATGATGAAAAATGTTTTGATTCCATTTTGTCTATTACTTTTAACAACATTCAACTATACATATTCATTTCTTTATAATGGGCGAATTATATCTGAGGGAGATCGCAAAATAGATGTTCTTTCAAAATGCGGCGAGCCAAGCTATAAAGAAACACGCAGGGAAGAACAAAAAATTGAAAAAAGATTTCTGATTAAAAATATTCAAGGCTATGGAAAAAACAATTCCAAAGATTCTAACAATGAAGACACAAGCCATACTTCTTATATAACAGTTCCACTATGGGAAAAAAAGACAGATAAAGATGTCGAAGAATGGATTTATAATTTCGGCCCAAGCGATTTTGTGCAGATTCTTAGCTTTGAAGAAGATAACCTTGTTAAAATAGAAATGGGTAACTATGGTTATGAAGAAAAATCACAAAATACACTGTCTGTTCCTGATAAAATAATTATTTCTGAAGGAGATACAAAATTTGATATTCTGTCAAAATATGGAAAACCTACTTTAACAAATAGCTCAGTTGAAGAAATAATTAACAATACAGAAGAAAAAAAATTATTAGATGGGACAATTAATCTGGAAAATATAAAAGATAGCGGCAAAAATGAATTTTCAGTGTATATCATTATAAGATATATAAATATTGATGAATGGGCATATGATTTTGGGAAAAATCGTTTTTGCAAAATTCTCACTTTTAAAAATGGAAGACTGACTGATATAAAAAATGGGGAGTTCGGGATCGGACAAGGAAGCGAATAAAAAAAAGAGGGGTTGCTAAGCACTCCCCGCACCACCTAAGGTTCCTTGTCCCTGCGCTTCTCCCTTATCAATTAAAATAAGAAGTTAATCTTTATCGCAGTATTATATTCATTAATAAAATGTGTTTCGACACCAAGAGAAAATTTTTTATTCAGAGAAAATTGCGTGCCTAACATGTATCCATAACTTTTGTCTAACCGCCAGTTTGTTTGATACTTATCTCCTTGGTCAAGAAAAACGTTAAATGTCTTATCAAAATATCCAGCATATATATCAAATATTTTATACTTGTAAGATATCCAGCCTGCGAAAGAAGTCTCACGCCAATGTATCTCATCCTTTCGTATTGCGGTGGTATAATCATCATGTAGTTTATTACTAGAATATGTATGTAAATTTTCCTGAAACCCAATGCCAAAATCCCAAGAGAAGGAAGTGCCTATACTCGAGTTTTTATTGAATAAGGGCCCCAACAATTGGATTCCTAGCCCCAAACCGTACATGGACGGATTATACGGAATCTTTCCAAAATCAGCTTGTTTTATCCCTGTTGGCAGCAAAAATCTGTTAATTAAAAATAAATTATTATTTACTTTATTTATTAACTGGAAATATACGCGGCTACTTTTTAATTTGATATCTTTATTTGTTCCCGAAATAACTTCATCTAATTGCCGTTCACTATAACTAAGTAATTCTTTCCCTTCCTTTTCGTGTACTTTTCGATATCCTGTTTCAAGGATAATGCTAAATTCATATTTATTTGCATCATCCGATTCCGAATCAATTTTATAAACTTGTTCCTCTAAACTACTGTTTTCACCGGGATTTACAAGCCAAAAAGCTTTTAC
>JBDROR010000199.1:0-5405 GCA_043809805.1 bacterium | reverse complement strand
CCCTCCTGACCTCCCTTTTCTAAAGGGAGGAATTATAAAGGTAACACAAATCCCGCACAAAACTCCTCCTAACGCGATCCATATAAGCCATAAACCGGGATCATAACTAATTTGAAGGCCGGTAAAATAATTTCTATACGCATCCTGATTAAACCCCCAAAAATAGATATGCAATCCTTTATACTCTATGGATTTATTAGGCCTGACAATCTCCCTGAGGGCGACCCGACGGGTCGCCCCTACTCCTTCAATTATACTTAAAAGGCTTTCGCTGCTTTTAACCAGGTATTGATTGGATAATATTTTAATGGAATATGGCGGCAAAATTTTATTCCGATACCCCGCGTCTTTAGCAAAAATCCAATAATTAGAAACAAAATCCCCCTCCCTGTAAATCTTAAAAAGCACTGCAGGGACATGCAATGATTCAGAAAGGGAATATACCTCATTATTAACTACCATACTATCAGGCAAAAAATCCGTAAAAACAATTTTATCATGTTGATAAAAAATCTCATCGCCTTTTTTTAAAGAATATTTCCTCCCGTCATTCCCGCGAAGGCGGGAATCCATTTCCTTTATTTCCACTTCAACTGTTGGCGGCCAATAAGTTACATCCAGTTTTTCAACCCTGATTGTAAAAGGTAGTGTTTGATATTTCTTTTGCTTCCAGTTATAATAAGTATCCGTTTCCTGTTTCTCAAATATACCGACAGTCCCCACATAACCAAATAACGCGCTGATTGTTCCGGCTATGATGGCCAGAATAATACAAATATGTGTAATTAAGGGGGCAATCCCCCTTAATCCCCCTTTTTTAAAGGGGGAAATAGGGGAATTTTTACTCAAACGGCCGAACACGCAAACAACCAAATTAACAAATAAAAAAAATACCGCCAAAATAAACACGGGAGAACGATAAAATGCGCCTGATTCAAAATAGGACAGCCAAGTTGAAGGATCCAAGGGAAGCATTTGAGAATTGATTTCCTCGCGGTTAAATATTGTGCATAAAATTGAAATGCCTGATATTAAAAACAACAACCCAACAGTTTTTCTCATAATTCCATCGCCCGTCGCCCGTATTTCATTGCTCGTCGCCAGTTAATTCTTCACTAGCGACTAGCGACTGGCGACTAGCGACTACTTTCCTAATTTCTCTTGAGCCAATTTGTAAATCAAATCATCAAAAGGCCCAAAAATCCTCTGATAAGCCTCAATTGCTTCATCTTTTTGTCCTAATTGTTCATAACATTGGCCAATGCTATACCAGCTATAATTTACCAAATCGCTGTCGCGATAATCGCGGATGAGTTTTCTGTAAGTTTCAATTGCTTTTGGATAAAACTCTTTTTGTTCATAAATTCTGCCCATCTGAAACATCGCGTTATCCGCTAAGTTACTCGTGTCAAATTTATAAATTAAATTTTCATAAGCATCCATTGCCTCATCAATATATTCTTTCCGCTTATTTTCATCTTGTTCCAACGTGGATTGTTCCTCATAGACCTGGCCTTTCCTAAAATTCGCGTTATCAGCCCAACTCCCGCCAAAATAAAAATCTATTACCTCATTATAGTGAATAATAGAAGTTTCATAGTTCTCTAAAAGCTCATAAGTATATCCCAGCACATATAACATATCGTCATTCCATACCATATCCGGATACGCGCGTTCTTGTTCTTCCAAAGTCCATTTTTTAGAAGCCAAGGGATAAATCAATCGTTCATATGGATACCCCGCGGCCACCGCCTCAAACACACCGGCAGCATTTTGATAACTTTTGACAGCGGCAGCTATATCATCCACATCTAATCTATCTTCAATCATCTTTTTATTTCCAAGATTAAAATTAACAAGTCCCTCTTCCAACGGGTTTAAAGATGTTACTTTCGCATTAACATGGCCAATTCCGCCATTCTGCAATAACGGCGCGGTATAAACCGCATACGCTTTACCATCATTCCCTGTTAATCCATTCCCTTCCTCTATCACTCGCCCAATATCACAGGTAAAATATACCTTTATTTCGGAAGCAGGATTCTCATAACTATCAAGTAAAATAACTTTTATCTGTGCCCGAGCCGCGCCATCAGCCTTAATTCTACTGTTTTGGGCGCTTCCTTCAACTTCTCCCCATGAACTGCTGACTGGATTCTGCGGCGTACCGATCGGCCTCGCTTCAACAAGAAGGTATCGAACACCTCCCGATATTAAAACCAAACCAATAGTTTCTCCAACTGTCCCTCCCGGCGCGTTCGGGGCAACCGCCTGAATTATAGTTAACCCTGCCTTTGTCCCTGACGTATAAATAGCCTTTGCCTCACCATTTTGATCAGTAACAGGTTGAATTACTTCTATCTTCCCGCGCTTTAATTCCAATTCTTCAGTCTTTGGAATACCGTAATATTGAGTCCTTTTAAAATCTTCAATATAATCCCGAATTAAAAATTTTACTTCCACATTGCCAATAGGTATATCACGTGCTAACTTATCCGGGTCAGGTTCATAATCTTCACTGTATGGATCGTTAATTATCTGATCGTCGCCAATATATCCTAAAAAAGCGCTAATAACTGAAACCGACCTGCCGTTCGCTTCAATTCTCAACGGCTTTGCCCTCAACGAAATATATGCTATACCATTGCTCGTCCGCGGCTGTCCGGGAGCGGGAGTTAACGCCTCAAGAATGATACTTACCGTTCCTGTTTTTGAAGTAATCACATAAGTGATTCCCGCGTAACCTGTAGAACGATCCTCAGCGGCAATATATCCCGTCTCAACCACATACCCGCCGGTATAAGTCGATCGAGCCTTGCCGTCGGAATCAGTCACACCTACCAAAGGATTCATATCCCCATAACCGCCAACCAGCCGAAATTCCACCTGCCTGTTCTTTAAAGCGTTATTATGCCGATCTCGTAATGTAGCGGTAATGACCGATGTCCTCACTTCAATCGGATCAGTTTCATTAGTAGAAACTTCGCCTTTGCTTCTATCCATATTGACAATTATAATAGTATCAATCTTATAATTTACAGATTGGGTTTTATTTGACATATTGCCATTTCTGTCCACCAAATAACATGTTACCTTAACCGGATTCATTTTGTCGCCCTGCATAATTTTATAGCTTCCATGATATGTTCCGGGATTATCCGCGTCTTCTGTCATGCGAACATTCCGCCTCATAGTTCCAAGATCAAAATATGCCACCCCGCCCGATTCACCTTTCAAGGTAATTTTCAATTCATTGCCCGCGACAAGATACTGTTCACGTTCATCGGATAAAACGGGTATTCTCCCATCCAAATTAGTATAAACAGGTTCAACTGTCACCTCCCGTATCTCAGGAGCGATCGTATCGCTGGATATCCCAACCATCGTAATGTATGTAGAACAAAGAAGGGATGTTTCATAAAGCCCAAACGGCTCAACTAAATAGCCTATCACTTGCGCTGAATCAACCTCGTCGCTGCTCTTTACTATATAATTCCCTTCGTAGTTCCCGGTCCGCCTGTCTCCAATCAAAATCTCGCTCGCGTCGATTTCCTCCACTATAACGCTGTCATTTTTTATTATGCTGAAATATGCCTTTGTTTCATACACCCTATTTTTAATCTCATATTTTTTACCAGGCTCGCCCCGGACAGTCAAAGTAATACTGTTTCCCGCTTTTTTAGGCGCTCCTACGGTATTTTCCGTCACACTATAAATCGCGGGCGGGCCGTCAATATCCGGAATGGTAAACTCCAGATTGCCGGAAACATTCTCATTATCAGCCTCGTCAACAGATGTGACCGCGTAAAAATATGTCTCTGTTGGAATAGGGTCGTAATCCACAAAATGTAAAAAACCGTTTGAATCCTTTAAATCCCCCTTTAATCCCCCTTTATCAAAGGGGGAAATAGGGGGATTTTGTTTCTTTATAAGTTTACCCCCGCTGATTATATTATTCGTATCCAGAGCTGATCCGTTAATTACAGAACCAGACCGATAAACCTTATAACCGACGACATCTTCATCAACATCCGCCCACGAAAGTTTTACCGCGTGGTCTTCGACCATTCCACTAATTACACTGATTTTTTCAGGCAGGACGGTATCTATTTTAATAGGCATTGTGGTATCGCCTAACATCGGCGCGCTATTCCCCGCGGGATCAATATAATAAACACGAGGTAAAATAGAAACATCATTTGGAAAATCAACTGTTACGGTTTCCAACGCGAAATACATACCGGGCTGGGCGGCCGCCTGCATCGGCCGATTCTCAATGGGCCCTGTGGATGTGCGGACTACGTCGTTCTCCGGCCATTTGACCAAATCATATGTTACATTATTCTCAGCTTCTCCGGTACTTGTAACCATCAGGACTTTACCCGCTTTAAGGGGTTTATCTATCGCGTCATGACTAACCTTCTCAACAAAAGGAGGAACGATATCCACTCCAAAAACCCGGACACCTATTGTGTTGGACGCTTTCCCTTCATTCTTATCCAAATCAAGGGCGGTTACTCCATAATAATATATTGTCCCATTGGGCAAACCCACATCCTTGTAATGGAATATCCCATTTACCGCTTCACTTTTTGAAATGGCGGCGACAGGTAAATAACGTGTAGGCCTGCCGCGCATAATATCAGCCAGGTATTCCTCTTTGATTTCGGTTAAATCGCGATAAATCCGGTATACATCAATATTGTTATCCCTATCCGTCACCTCTTCCCATTCAAGTTCAACAATACCGCTTTCCGTACTCCATGCCCTCAAAGACGTAATCCTGTGCGGAGCAAAACCACGTCCGGGAACGCCGGACACAACTCGCGAAGGCGGGCTTTCATTCCCGGCATAATCCACAGCTGTAACATAATAAAAATAAGGCCGTTTATTAATCAAGTCCGTGTCAATATAATAATGCTGGTAATTTGGAATTATCTGTCGGTTAATCTTAATCCAGGGCGCAAGCGGATCATCTACGCTTCTACGATAAACATTATAGTGAAAAAGATCATTAACAGGCTTTTTAGGATCCGGCAATCCTGTTTTTCTGTCGAGATTATATTTGGGCGGCGACCACATAACCTCCAACTGTTTATCTCCAAACTTCACATCAATAGCCACGCTTGGAAATGTGACAAAAGTTAACAACATTAAAACAATCAGATTTTTCATCTAAAAACCCCCTCAAGCTGTCATTTCGACCGCATGATTGTCAGTATAAAATTCCTCTCTTCGTTCGGAATGACAACGTACGGGCGACTTGTCATTTCGACCGCACACTCTTGTCCTTTCGACCATCTAATTTTGTCATTTCGACCGAAGGGAGAAATCTTTCTTCAATAAATCCCCCTATTTCCCCCTTTGCAAAAGGGGGATTAAGGGGGATTTGCCCCTACAACAGA
>JBDROR010000198.1:0-6715 GCA_043809805.1 bacterium | reverse complement strand
TCATACATTACTCACCCGTTTGCCACTTTACTCATGGAGTTGCCCCCACTTTCTCGTTCGACTTGCATGTGTTAAGCACGCCGCCAGCGTTAGTCCTGAGCCAGGATCAAACTCTCCATAAAAATGAAATTCGAAATTAACTTAATAAGGCTCAACACTCTATTCAGTTTTCAAAGAACAATACGTCACTATAAATAAAAAAAGCATCTAATGATGCCATAACTGCCACTTTTCCTAAACCCAACTTATTTTTTTAACTAAGTTCTCGAGCTAGGTCAATTTTTTCTCCTTCTGGACATCAATACGGAAAAAACTGTTCTCCCTTACTAAGGAGCACACATTATATATCCAAAAAAATAGGATGTCAAGTGTTTATTTTAAAAACTATTAAAAAAACTTTTTCCATGCTTTCAACTAAGTTAATCTTTAAATCATTTAAAACATTCTTTGGGATATCTATCAGATCCTTACTGTTCTGTTCTGGAACAATAACCTCTTTTATTCCTACACGATGCGCGGCTAAAATTTTCTCTTTCAATCCACCGATAGGAAGCACCTTACCCCTCAAAGTTATTTCTCCTGTCATGGCAACATCTTTTCTAACAGGCTTATTTGACAAAGCGGACGCGATAGAAACAGCTATAGTAATACCCGCCGACGGCCCGTCTTTCGGTATCGCGCCTTCCGGAACATGCACATGAATATCAACTTTTTGAAAAATCTTATCATCTATATGCAAGTCTTTCGCGCAAGAACGGATATAGCTCAACGCGGCCTGGGCTGATTCCTGCATAACATCGCCAAGTTTCCCCGTAAGGGTCAACTTACCTTTTCCCTTCATTACAGCTGTTTCCGTAGTCAGAATCTCGCCGCCAACCTCAGTCCAGGCTAAACCGGTAGATACTCCAACTTCATCTTTTTTTTCTTTTTCCATATGCAAAAACTTTAATGGGCCAAGAAATTTATCAAGATTTTTCGCGTTAACTTTAACCTGTTTTTCCACATCCCCGCTAACTACATCTTTTGCAACTTTTCGACATATAGCAGCAAGCTCCCGTTCCAAATTCCGTACACCTGCTTCTCGCGTATGATACCTTATTATCAGCCGCAGGACATCATTTTCTAAAGCTAAATTTTCATCTTTTAACCCGTGCAGCATCAATTGTTTTGGGAATATAAATTTCCTCGCTATTTTTATTTTTTCCTCTTCAGTATAACCCGGAATTTCTATAACTTCCATTCTGTCGCGAAGAGGTATGGGAATAGACGGGATAACATTTGCCGTTGTAATAAACATGACTTTACTCAAATCGAAATCCACTTCCAGATAATGATCATTAAAAGCACTGTTAACCTCCGGGTCTAACACCTCCAACATCGCGGAAGAAGGATCTCCCCGAAAATCCATGCTCATCTTATCAATTTCATCCAAAAGAAAAACCGGGTTCCTGGCCTTAGCCCGTTTAAGACATTGAATAATTCTACCCGGCATGGCTCCAATGTATGTTCTTCTATGCCCGCGTATTTCTGCCTCATCCCGGACACCTCCCAGAGATATTCGAACAAATTCCCTGCCCATGGATCGCGCGATTGATCTGGCTAATGAAGTTTTGCCTACTCCCGGAGGGCCTACAAAACATAAAATCGGGCCCTTCATTTTATCCGCAAGTTTACGCACCGCTAAAAATTCCAGAATCCTCTCTTTAGGTTTTTCTAACCCATAATGATCTTCATTTAATATTTTTTCCGCTTCCGAGATTTCAAGTTTATCTTCAGTTTCAACAGCCCATGGAAGGGAAACCAGCCAATCCAAATAATTACGAATAACCGTGCTTTCCGCGGCCATAGGAGGCATTTTTTCAAGACGTTTTAGTTCCTTCAATGCTTTTTCATTAACATCTTTCGGCATATTTGCAGCTAAAATTTTTTCCTGAAGTTCCTCAACCTCAATCAGCCGTTCATCTTCTTGCCCTAATTCCTTTTGAATTGCCTTCATCTGCTCAGTAAGATAATATTCACGCTGTGTTTTCTCTATTCGATTTTTTATCTGCCCGCGAATTTTTTTCTCAATATTGAGAATCTCAATCTCACTTTCCAGAAATGTTGATATCGACTGCAAAGCTTCTCCGGCATTTTTCATCTCCAAAATTTTCTGCTTATCTTCAATCTTTAGAATAATATGAGCAGAAACAACATCAACCAGTTTATCGGGCTCCTCTATATTTGAGATTGAATTTACTATCTCTGAGGGGAGCTTGCGATTAAGTTTCACGTATTCCCCAAACTGGTCAATACAATTTCTCATCAAAGCTTCAATGTCAGCGGTTTTCTCCATTCCGATTTTTATTTCTTCACCTGTTGCCTGAAAAAAATTATTATTATTCGAATATTCCAAAATTTTTATTCTTGACAAACCTTCCATTAAAACCTTTACAGAACCATCCGGCATTTTCAAAAATTGAAGTATCTCAGAAACTACACCCACACTATAGATATCCTCCTTTTCCGGCTGATCTACCTTGGAATTTTTCTGCGTGCACAAAACAATCCTTTTATCGGAATTCGCCGCACATTCCAATGCCTTAATAGACCTATCCCTGCCAACAAATAAGGGCACTACCATATAAGGAAAAACGACTATATCTCGCAAAGGCAAAACTGGTATTCCGTTAAATTGCTCCAATTTTTTCATGCTGTCCCAAACCCCTTTATTTTTTCAAGAACAACTACCGGATCTCTTTTTTCTTTCACCACCTCTTCGGTAATAATACACTCTTTTATATCATTCCGTGAAGGCAATTCATACATAATATTCAGCATCAAATTTTCTATCGTAGCCCTAAGGCCTCTTGCTCCTGTATTTTTTTTTATAGCTTCATCCGCAATTTTTTCCAACGCCTCCTCTGTAAATCTTAATTTGACTCCTTCCATCTCGAAAAATTTTTGATACTGTTTTACCAAGGCATTTTTTGGTTCAACCATGATTTTTATCAGAGCGGATTTATCCAATTCTTCCAATGCAGCCAAAACAGGTATACGCCCGATAAATTCCGGTATCAATCCGTATTTTAAAAGATCTTCCGGTTGAATTTCCATTAATAATTCACCAATATTTTTTACCGATTTGCGTTTTATTTCAACACCAAATCCCATTCTTTTTTTCCCAATACGGCCATCAATAATCTTATCCAAACCAACAAACGCCCCACCGCATATAAAAAGCATGTTTTTAGTGTCTACTTGAACGAATTCCTGATGAGGATGTTTTCTTCCTCCTTGAGGAGGAATATTAGCCACCATTCCCTCTAATATTTTTAGTAATGCCTGTTGCACTCCCTCACCCGACACATCCCTTGTTATAGAAACATTCTCACCTGTCTTTCTTGCAATTTTATCGATCTCATCAATATAAACAATCCCTTTCTCCGCCTTTGCCACATCATAATTGGCATTCTGCAAAAGTTTCAGAATTATGTTTTCAACATCTTCACCCACATAGCCAGCCTCAGTTAAGGTTGTCGCGTCTACAATAGCAAATGGGACATTTAACAGCCTGGCCAAGGTTTCCGCTAAAAGTGTTTTCCCTGAACCCGTCGGACCTACCAATAAAATATTACTCTTCTGAAGTTCAACGCCATCCTTCGCAAGATTCATTCCAATGCGTTTATAATGATTATGAACCGCTACCGATATTATCTTTTTCGCTCGATCCTGACCAATTACATATTGATCCAAAACAGCTTTTATCTCAGCAGGCTTAAGGAAAGATTTTCCCTTTTCCTTAGCTCCCGCCTCATCCAAATCATTAGTAATAATCTCACTGCAAAGCTTTATACATTCATCGCAGATATATACAAACGGACCTGCCACAAGCTTTTTTACCTCTGTCTGGTTTTTTCCGCAAAAAGAACAAACCAATGGAACATTTCCAGTAACATTGTGCATGGTAACTCTCCACGTATATCGTCGTCCGTTATTCATCACACTCAATACGGTATACGGAATACGAATGACGAAATACGAAATTATATTTTCTTCTTTATCACCGAATCAATTATATGATACTCTGCCGCTTGTTCAGCCGACATAAAAAAATCACGGTCAGTATCTCTTCGTATTTTATCCATGGACTGACCAGTGTGTTCAACGAGTATATTATTTAATTTTTCTCTCATTCGTAAAATCTCTTTGGCCTGAATATCAATATCAGTAGCCTGCCCCTGAACCCCGCCCAGCGGTTGATGAATCATAATCCTGGCGTTAGGCAAAGAAAATCGTTTACCGATTTTGCCAGCCGCTAAAAGAAGAGCGCCCATGCTTGCCGCCTGCCCCATACAGATTGTAGAAACATCAGGTTTAATATACTGCATCGTATCATAAATGGCCAACCCTGACGTAACTACCCCACCCGGACAATTGATATACAAATGAATATCCTTATCAGGATCCTCCGCTTCCAAAAAAAGTAGTTGGGCGATTATTAAATTAGAAATGTCGTCTTCAATCGGCGTGCCTATAAAAATTATTCTGTCTTTTAGGAGCCTCGAATAAATATCATACGCTCGCTCGCCGCGGCTTGATTGTTCAACAACCATAGGAATTAGACTCATTTTTCTCCCTTCTTTTCTTTCTGTCATTATCCGGCTTGGCCGGATAATCCAGAACTGGATTCCCGCCTTCGTGGGAATGACACTAACGACTATCAACTATCGACTATCGACTATTTTAATTTCCGCCTTTGCAATAACGTAATCCAACGCTTTTTCTTCTTTAAGTTCCTCTTCGATTACCGGCAATAAATTTTTTTCTTTAAGCATATCTTTTGTTTCTTTTATATTTTTTCTGAATACCTGCGCTATTTTTTTTATTTCTTCTTCCATTTCCTGCGATGATATAGTAATATTTTCTTTAGACGCTATTTCTCTCAAAACCAAAGAAGCCTTAACTTGAACTTTTGCATTTTTGCTGAACGCATCCGTTAATTTTTGCGTTACATCCGCGTTTTTTATCCCAACTCCTCTGTAACGGGCATCGGCTTCAGCTTCCCGTATCATATTATTTATTTTCTCCCTTACTAAAAATTCCGGAGGTTCAAATTGATTATCCAGCGCTAATTGTTCTTTTGCCTCTCTTTTTAAACCCATATTGGATATTTTCTCTTTCGTTTCTGTTAATTCCTTTTGAACATTAGCTTTTAATTCTTCTAAATTTTTAAAATTACCGAGTTTTTTCACAAAGGCATCGTCAATCTCCGGTAATTTTTCTTCTCTAATATCATTCACCTTTATTTTAAAAGACACATCCTGCCCACTCAGCGCCTTATCGGCATAATCCTCCGGAAGTCTTGTTGAAATTTCTTTCTCATCCCCAATATTACTTCCAATAAGTTTCTCTTCAACTTCAGGGAAAAATTCTTTATTGCCTATTCGCAGAGTAAAACCTTTTGAGGATCCCCCTTTAATAGGATTATTATTATGAAAGGCCGTAAAATCTATCACGGCAATATCCCCTTCTTTAATCCCTCTATTATTTACGGGAATAAATTCCGCCTGTCTTTTTCGCAAATTGTCTAAAGCCTCATTAATTTCTTCTTCAGAAATTTTATAAGCGTTTTTTTGCAGTTTTATGCCCGTATAATCCTTAATATTTAAACTAGGGATAATTTCAACTGTCATCTCATAGCCCAGGGATCCATCTTCATTAAAAATTATATCTTTAACTTCCGGGGTACTCACACAATTCCAATTTTGTTCTTTTAAGACTTTCTCCGACATTTCATAAACTAAATTTTGGGTAAGCCTGCCGTCAATAACATCTTTAAACTTCTGTTTTAATAACTTCAAAGGCACTTTACCTTTTCTAAAACCGTCTATATGAGCCTCTTGTCCAATATGCTTAATTATAGAATCCCGTTCTTTTCCTACCCTGTCTTTATCAATATTAATTTTAACTTGTTTTTTGCTTTCCGATAAATCTGTTATCTGCAAAATAACCTCCTCATCTCTGTCATTCCCACCCCCGTTCCCCGTTTTCACGAGAACAAGTTCCACGAGGGTAAACTCCAGCGAAAATCCATCCTAATAATTTGTTGGGTTTCGCAAGCTCAACCCAACCTACAAGACTAACAACTATCAACTAATAACCACAAATTCGCCTCAGGCGAATTTGTTGGTGCCGAGGGCGGGAGTTGAACCCGCACAGTTTTAGCTACTAGATCCTAAGTCTAGCGCGTCTGCCAGTTCCGCCACCTCGGCGATAAAAAAGTCACGTAGGGGCAGGTCCCCGTGCCTGCCCTTTTTTATTGGGCAACCGTCCCATTTTAGGGCGGCCACAGGAAGCCGCCCCTACTGATGACCAATTAAAGGGTATTCCACCTCGTCAGCGGCCAATAAACAAAAACCGCTTTCCCCCTTATATTTGCAATCGGAACCGGCCCAAACATTCTGCTGTCATAGCTTTTATCACGATTATCGCCCATAACAAAAAGTGACCCCTCAGGAACTTTATAAGGCCCAAAATTATCTCTCACAGAAGTATCTCCAGATTGAATTTCCGACCCCGCACAAAATTTATATGGTTCACTCAAAATTCGCCCATTAATAAAAGTCTTTTTATCCCTAATTTCAACAGTTTCACCCCCTAAAGCAACTACCCTTTTTATAAAATCCTTTTTTCCGCCTGATATCGGAGGAGTCAAAACAACCACATCTCCCCT
>JBDROR010000197.1:0-12883 GCA_043809805.1 bacterium | reverse complement strand
ATTTCTCCCTTCGGTCGAAATGACAGAAATGTGCGGTCGAAATGACAGAAATGTGCGGTCGAAATGACAAAATTGGCCGGTCGAAATGACGAAGGTGTACGGTCTGACAATTGTTACGACCGACGCCATGCCTGCCGGCAGGCAGGAATTACAAACGACGAATAATGTTTATTGATCAAATAGAAATCCATGTTAAAGCCGGCGATGGCGGCAGCGGCTGTGTCTCTTTCCGCCGGGAAAAATATATTCCACGCGGCGGCCCTGATGGAGGCGAGGGTGCCCGTGGGGGCAGTATTATTATTAAGGCCGATAAAAATATTAAAACTTTGGTTGATTTTTACTATCGTCCCCACTGTAAAGCGGGCAGGGGCGGCCATGGACAGGGAAGCGATAGAAGCGGGAAAAGCGGCAAGGATATAGTTCTGCTTGCTCCTTTAGGAACAATGATTTACAATGTGGAGACAGGTGATTTGCTTTCCGATTTAGTTGAAAAGGGACAGGAGTTTTTACTTGCTAAAGGGGGACGAGGGGGTAAAGGAAACGCGCATTTTGCCACGGCAACCCATCAAGCGCCGCGGTTCGCGCAAAAAGGCGAACCGGGTGAAGAATATCATATCCGTTTAGAATTAAAATTTATTGCCGATATTGGAATAATCGGCTTGCCTAATGCGGGGAAATCGACTTTATTAAGCCGTATTAGCAGAGCCCATCCGAAGATCGCGAATTACCCGTTTACCACTCTTTATCCTAATTTAGGCGTGGTGGATCTGGGCGATGGTTTTTCTTTTGTTGCCGCGGATCTGCCCGGGTTGATTGACGGTGCGGCCTCAGGGGAAGGCCTTGGCGACAGGTTTTTGCGGCATATACAGCGCACGAAAATATTGGTTCATTTAATTGATCTTTCTAATGAAGAAGAGGAAAGAGATTTTCAGTCGGATTATGAAACAATTATTCATGAGTTGGAATTATATGACCCGTTGTTGATGGAGAAGAAGCATATCGTGGTTGGAAATAAGCTTGATATGCCGAAGGCGAAAGAAATTTTGCCTAAAGTTGAAAAATATTTTAAACGAAAAAAGATGCCTTTTTTGGCTATATCGGGGACTAGCGGAGAAGGGTTGAAGAGGTTGATAAAAAAGATTGCAGGTGCGTTATTGTAGGGGCGCAATTTATTGCGCCCGAAATGACAAATGAAAAAAATATATTTTTATTTAATAATATTATTTTTTCTATTATCAATTTCGCCTTCAATGGCCATGCCCAAAAAACCGTCTTTGGTTAAAGAAACAAAAAATTTAGTTTTATCCCGCCGTTTTTCTTATCTCCAGGAAAAAAGAAATTTAAATAAACCGCTTCCACTGAACAAACAGTCGGTTTTAGGCACAAAAAATTATTTGGTAATTCTTATTAAATCAAATGATAAAGCCAATACATATGATTCCGCGAATTTTGAAGATTTGCTTTTTTCAAGCGGGACATATTCTACAGGCAGTATGAGAGATTATTTTGCCGAGGTTTCAAATAATAAATTTAATATTCAGGGAGATGTTTTTGGATTTTATACCGCGTCTCAGAATTATTTATATTACACGGATGGGCAGTCAGGCCTGGGGAATTACCCAAAAAACGCAGCCAAACTTGTTGAAGAGGCTATTGACGCAGCCGATAGCGCGGGCGTAAATTTTGCGGACTATGATAATGACAAAGATGGAGAAGTAGAGGGTGTGTGGATTATTCATCAGGGAGCCGGAGCTGAAGCGGTTCCGGGTTCTGAAGAAGGTAGTTATATCTGGTCGCACAAGTGGGATATTGTTTCCGGCGGGGGGACAGCGAGAACATATGACGGAGTAAGGATAAATACTTACATTATGCAGCCGGAAACAAATACGGACGGGGACATAATTGAAATAGGCGTGCTTTGCCATGAGTTTGGGCATTTATTGGGATTACCTGACTTATATGATACCGATTACAGTTCTTCCGGAAATGGGGTTTATGATCTTATGTCCAGCGGCGCGTGGGGCGGGGATAGAGAACACCCTGAATATCCCACGCATCTTTCCGCGTGGAGCAAATATTATTTAGGATGGGCGAATGTTTATGACTGGACTACGGTTGAGAGCGGTAAAACTTTATCTCAGGTGGAAGAAGGAAATGAGATTGGAAAGATTGGCGTGGACGGAAATACCAAAGAATATTTTTTGCTTTGTAACCGCCGCAAAACAGGGTTTGATAGACATCTTCCGGGAGAAGGGCTTCTTATTTGGCATGTCGATGAAAATAGAATTGATGCCAATATGAAAAGCGGTAAGCTTAACGATAATGAGTCCGCGCAGAGTATCGCTTTAATGGAAGCGGACGGACAATTTAATTTAAAAAACAGCCCGGACAGCAGTACGGGAAATGATGGCGACGCGGGCGATTATTTTCCCGGGACTACTGAAAATACCTCTTTTACTTCGACAAGCAATCCATCCAGCGATAAAAATAATGGAGAAAAAAGCGGCGTATCTGTAACCTATATTGGTTCTTCTTCTTTGATAGGTTTTTCTTTGGGTTCCGCGGGCCCGTCGATAGCCGGTGTTGAAGAGACCTTTTGTTATCCAAACCCTTTTAAACTCAGCAGTGTTACAAAACAAACAATTATTAAGTATCCAAATGATTTAACAGTGTCGCTGAAGATTTATAATATTGCGGGGGAACTTGTAAGGACACTTGATAAAGAGGGACAAGACTTACTTACGTCAAAGGGCGAGGCTTATTGGGATGGGAAAAATGACAATGGGGTTTTGGTCAGCTCCGGTTTGTATATTTATTTGATTGATAGCCAGCAGGGGAAGGTGAAGGGGAAGATACTGTTTGTTAAGTAAGTGGCGAGTGGCGAGTGGCGAGTGGTTAGTGGTAGTCGCAGGCTTTAGCCTGCGGTATTGTCATTCCGAGTGTTGTAGGGGCGACCGGCCGGTCGCCCAAAATGGGAGGGCGAGGCACCGCCTCGCCCCTACGGGGGAAAGATTTCTCCCTTTGGTCGAAATGACAAAAAGAAAAACTAGTGAGTAGGTTGGGTTAAGCGAAGCGCAACCCAACAATTTGATTAAGATGTTGGGTTTCGCAGGCTCAACCCAACCTATAAACTGTTATATCGCGCCCTTTCAGGGCTTTTATATTTCACATTCTCTATTTCACACACAGGGCTTCACCCTGTGCTGTTATATTGTGCCCTTTCAGGGCAATTTAATGGCGAATTAGAAACCCCGAAGGGGTGCAATACCATAGCGATGGGTGCAGCCCATCGATGAATTTAACAATAAACAAAAAAGCCCCGAAGGGGCGTAATAAAAAATAGATGAAAAATATGTTTGGGATTAATTTGTATGAAAAAAATATTTTTTTGCTTAATAATTTATTTAACTGCTAGCAGCGCTGTGTCCGCCGGCAGTCCCGGCACAAGCGGCGCGGCTTTTCTTAAGATCTTGCCTGGAGCGCGGGCGCAGGCAATGGGCGGGGCATATACGGCGCTGGCGTCCGGGATTAGCGGTATCCACTGGAATCCGGCCGGTCTCGCGTTTAGCGGGGATAAAGAATTTTCCGCGATGTATATGAAATGGATTTCCGACATTAAGTATGGTTTTTTGGGTTACGCGCATCCAGTTGGCGATGATATTACTTTTGGTATTTCGGGGATTTATTTGACGACAAAAATTGACGGCCGGGACGAGGCAGGCCGGAAAACAGGTGATATTGCTTTTAATAATTTCGCGGGGACTGTTAATTTTAGTTATCTTTTTAGTGAGCGAGCTTCATGGGGTATTAATGTAAAATATATAAGTGAAGATATGGACACTGATAAAGTTAAGGCGTATGCGTATGATGTTGGCAATCTCTATCGTTTTTTGGACGGTAAACTGTGCTTTGGTTTTTCCGCTCAAAATCTTGGGGGAAAAATAGGTTTGAACGAGAAAGATAACCTGCCGTTAAATTTTAAGGTCGGGGCGGCTCTTTTGCCGTGGGAAGATAAATTTACTTTTGCCTTTGACGCTAATTTCCCGAATGACAACAAAGAACGGTTTAATGCCGGGTTTGAATATCGGCCGGTGGAATTAATTGCTTTGCGCTGCGGTTATCCGTCCTCTTTTGGCATGGGAGTTGTTCATGGGGATGAATATGTAACAGGGAGTATTGATCTTGCCTATTTGCCTTATGGGGATTTAGGGGATGTCTATAAGGTTTCGTACACAATTCGGTTTTAAAAAATCCCCCTATATGTTTGCCCTGAAAGGGCACGATATGACAGCACAGGGTGAAGCCCTGTGGAATAGAGTATGTAAAATATAAAAGCCCTGAAAGGGCGATATAAATTAATCCCAAACATATTTTTCATCTATCTTTTATTACGCCCCTTCAGGGCTTTTTTGTTTATTGCTGAATTCATCGATGGGCTGCACCCATCGCTATGATATTATACCCCTTTGGGGTTTCTCAATTCACCATTAAATGCTTTTTGCAAATAAACTTTTCTTACAACAACTTTAGTTTCGATCGGGAGCATCATCGCCTCCGCTATTATCAAATCCTTCGGTGAGGTAATTTTTATATTTTCTTCATTCCCGATAAATATTTTCACCTTCCCGCCCATTCTTTCAACCAGGCTGGAATCATCAGTTCCGACAAATTTTTCTTTTTCAGCTTTTTCATAAGCTCTTTTGATTAATTTATGCGAAAAGATTTGCGGGGTTTGAGCCTGAAATATATCTTTTCTGGTAGGGGTATTTATTATTTGGTAGCCGCAACCTTTAGGTTGCGCTGTTTCGCGCAGGCTAAAGCCTGCGGCTACCTTTATTGTGTCTCTCGCGGGGACAGCGGTAACTATAGCCTTATATTTTTTTACATCCTGTATTAATTTAGAAAGCAGTTTTTTATTAAAAAAGGGACGCGCCGCGTCATGGATAAGAATATATTCTGAATTCGGATTGCAGGCATTAAGCCCGTTGGATACTGATATTTGACGGGTTTTCCCGCCGGCGACAATTTTTTTAACTTTACCGAATTTATATTTTGTTACAATATTGGTTTTACAAAACATTATGTCGTCTTTCGGCACTGCCAGAATAATTTCGGAAATAAGAGGGTTATTTTGAAAGATTGAAATGGTCCACGCGAGAATTGGTTTTTTATTTAAAGGATAATACTGTTTTTTGAATCCTATTCTTTTGCCTGAGCCGGCGGACGGGATAATAACACTAATTCCGTCGTTCGTTAAATTGACAATCTCTTTATAATTCTTCATTTTCATCCACTCTCCAGCTAGCGACTGGCGACTAGATTTGTAGGTTGGGTTTTACTAAACCCAACATTATCTTTTATAAATAGTTGGGTTTCGCAAGCTCAACCCAACCTACAAATCTGTTATTTCTATTTCCCCCTTTGCAAAAGGGGGATTAAGGGGGATTTAGGGGCGCATTTTACATCTCCATCGCCTCTTCGACCGACGATACTCCTTTAAGTGTAATATTTGAACTTTTATTAATATTTTTTAAATTATATTTTGGAAGGACTATTTTTTCGAAACCTAATTTTTCGGATTCGTTAATTCTTTGTTCAATATAATTTATGCTTCTGACCTCTCCGCCCAGTCCTATTTCTCCGATAACAACCATTTTTTCGTCAATAGTGACATTTCTGAATGAAGAAAATATAGCCATAGCGATTCCCAAATCAGCCGCGGGTTCCGATACGTTAAGCCCGCCCGTCACATTGACAAATACATCCTGTGAGGCAAGGGAAAGGCCCAGCCGTTTTTCCAGGACCGCTATAATTAAAATAAGCCTGGAATAATCAATACCGGTCGATTTTCTTTGCGGGATATTAAAACTTGAGGAGGTGACAAGCGCCTGTATTTCCACCAGAATGGGACGGGTTCCTTCCATCATTACCGTAATTACGGAACCCGGCGTTTTTTTAGGCCGTTCTGTGATAAATACGGACGAAGGGTTTAATACCTCTACCAGCCCTTTTGATTCCATGTTAAAAATCGCCGCCTCTGAAGTTTTTCCAAAACGATTTTTTATGGTTCGGAGTATCCTGTAATTATGATGCAAATCTCCTTCAAAATATAACACTGTGTCGACCAGATGTTCCAATGTTTTTGGGCCTGCCAGAACGCCGTCCTTTGTCACATGGCCGATTATGATAGTCGCTATTGACTCGTTTTTAGCCAATGACATTAAATGAGTGGCGCATTCCCGTATCTGCGTAATCGTTCCGGGTGATGACGGTATGGAATGTTTGTATACCGACTGAATTGAATCAACAATTATTACTTTAGGTTTGGTTTTTTGAATTTGATCGGAAATTACCTCTAAAATATTTTCTGAAAGCAGGTAGATGAGTTCAGAATTTACCGATAACCGTTCCGCCCTGTATTTTATTTGTTTAAGCGATTCTTCTCCCGATACGTAAAGTATTTTACCATATCTTTTGGCTAGTTCGTCAGCCGTTTGCAAGAGCAATGTGGACTTCCCGATACCGGGCTCTCCGCCAATGAGAATGAAGGAGCCTGGAATAATTCCTCCGCCTAAAACAAGATCGAATTCTTTTAGTCCGGTGCTTAACCGTTCTTCGGATTCGATTTTTATTTTATGAAGCAATTGAGGGGAATTGGAATTTGATATGGTTTGTATTTGAGGAGAGATATCTTTTTCAAGTTCTTCCAGAAAGCTGTTCCATTGACTACAGTCAGGGCATTTTCCCAGCCATTTCGGAGCGGTGAATCCGCATTGTTGGCATATGTATTTGATTTTTAGTTTTAACTTTGACATCTATTTGCTCGTATTTCGTCATCCGTTGAAGTCTTTGTAGGTTGGGTTTTACTAAACCCAACATTATTTTCTATAAATAGTTGGGTTTCGCAAGCTCAACCCAACCTACAAATCCTCCCAGTACAAAAACCTTCCACATTTATCACAATTGACCAGTTTATTATTGGGTTTTACTTCATTAATGAGTTGGGGGGGCAAACTCATATAGCATCCAAGACAAATTTCTTTGTTAAAATCAATTTTTGTTATGGCAATTCCTTCCTTAGAATGGAGTATTTGTTCATACGAGAATAACGTATCTTTAGGAATATCCTTTACCAGCTCTGTTCGGTATTGTTTTTTTTCTTCGATAGTTTTTTTAATTTTGTTTAATTCTTCCTCTTTCAATTTTTTTTCGGCGTTCAGCGCATTTTTATAGTCAGATAGTATTTTTTCATCGTTTTTAATATTTTTTTCTTGTCCTTCTATTTTATACATGGCCTCCAATACGGCTTCTTCAAGTTTCCCTTTTTCCTTTTTTTTGTTTTCTATTTCAAATAAAAGAATGGAATATTCTTTGTTAGTGGTTATTTGTGAAAGCTGGCTGTTTAATTTCGCTATTTCCGTGTCTTTTGCTTCCACATTGCGCTCGTGGCCTCTTTTTTCTTTTTGCAGGTCGGAGATTGCATTTTTCGTGTTTAATAATTGGTTTTCTTTATCCTGCAGCGCGGTTAAATCTCTGTTAATTTCCTGCGGTATTTTATGCGACTCTTTTTCTAAACTTAATATCTCGGCATCTATTTTTTGAAGGTCTATTAATTTTGATAATATGATATTCATGTTTTGTATCTCCCTCCTTTGTTATTTTGACCGCACCATTTTGTCATTTCGAACGACCACTTTTGTCATTTCGAACGAAGTGAGAAATCTTTTTTCCGTAGGGGCAGCCCTGTGTGGCTGCCCTCTTTCATTTCAGGGCGACCACATAGGGTCGCCCCTACAACTCGGAATGACAACAGGGCGCCTCGGAATGACAACAAGCCGATTACACCTTCAACAATGTTTTCTGAAGCCTATTCCAAAATTTATATTCCAAAAACGTAATGATTATACTCATTCCGCAAAGACTCAGGAAAAGAAAAATTACCCTTCTCATGGTATTGTCGGAGAGGCTGTTGTTTTCAGAGATTTCATCATACGCCTGATTTTTTAACCGCAGAGCCATATCTATAATTTCTCTCCCGCTGTCCACCAGATTTTGCTGTATCTGGTCTTTTTGGTCCCATGTGGATGATGTTTCCAAAAGGGACGCGGTTTTTTTGTATTTTTCCAGCGACTGTTTTATCTGCCGGACTTGCGTATCCAACGTGGAACTTAACCGTAGTTCGGATAGTTCATCAATCAATTTTTGAATTTTTTTAAGGTGCGGCGTTAATAAATCAATATCTTTGGAATAACCCGCGAGAAATTTATACGCCTCTATCTGGGATGACAGAGTATAAGAGTATATCCCTTCGCATAATTTTACTATTGGCTGACACTCATTTATATTTTGATTTAACCGTTTTTTTATTTGAAATACCCCGATTATTCCCACCATATTAATTGAAATAACTAACAGGACAAGTACCGAAAACCAATATTGAATTTGTCTGCCGACAGGTTTTTCTGCCATGTACAACTCCTTAATTAACCACAGAGAACACAGAGAAGCCTTCCCTCTGTGTTCTCAAATTATTAATTTTTTTATACCATTTTTTAACACTAGAGAACACAGAAAAACCTTTATATATTAAGGAAATTTTTCTTGAGAACACGGAGAAATTTTTAGTTTTTCTCTGTGATCTCTGTGGTTCATTTTTTATAATATCATTTGAATTCCAAATCTATCTTCCGCGAATAACTATGATCCTCCAGCTCCGAATGATCATAAACCGCGGCCAAAAAACTAACGCCTTTTAAATTAAATTGAACATCTTCCTTATCGGAAGTTACAATGCGCCGTTCAAATTCCACCACCCAGTGATTTTGACTCCACGACCCCGACGCGATAACATCCGCGCGGCTGCCGGAAGGTTTCTGTGTTATAAATTGAGGGATAATTTCTCCCGCAAAGGCGGTTGGTATATCTTGCTTGTAAGGAGATGTCCCATCATCAGGTATGTATTGAAGAAATAGACTCCTGCCATCTTTGATTTCAATCTCGTATGAACGCGGTAATCTTTCCAGGCTCATTATTTCTTTTTTGTCATCGGCACATCCTGAAGGATTAGTTAACGCGGCCCGCCAGTCCCAAATGTCAGCCGCGGAACTTATTCCTTCTTCGGGGCAAATGGAAAAATGCTTATTCACATTCGCCCAAACGTTGTTTATCGAAAATTTTATAACAAGCCTGTCTTCGCGGCTGTCATTTTCCAGATAAGTTTTCTCTTTTTTATCCCACATCCACAATCTATGCATATAATCGCTTGTCGCGTCCCGCCATTTAAAAATAAAAAAGATTTCTTTTCTTGTGTAAACGGATTTAACCTGTATGTTTTGTATGTCTGTCGGACCGGAAAGGTTTATATTGATAAAAGGTATCGCCTTCCACGCGTTATCTGAATCTTTTCCGTCAATGACAGGCGGCAGGTTTGTTTCGTAGGAATAAACAACATTCTTTCCAACAGGAACGGCTTTTTTTGCCGGTTCTTTTTTTTTCGGTTCTTCTTTTTTTATTTCTTTTGTTTTAGATATGATTTGCTCTTCAGGCGCTATATTATACGTGAAATAAAAATTATAAGCGTCATTTTCAGGTGCGGGTATTATTTTAAATTCAATCGGATTTCCGCCCGCGGTGAATTCGTTCATGTCATTTTCTTTAAAATCATATTTGGCCATAGACATTCTGTAAAGCGTGAATCTGCTGCATGAAAAATTTATTTTTATTTCTTTCCTGCCCGATGGAGGAGAACCATCTAGAAATTGGTAATTGGCGGTAGCAATACTAAACAGTACCGACGAATCTATATGATTGTAGGTGAAACTTTTTATATGAAGATTATTTTTTTCAAAATTTTTTTTTATGTTTTCTTGTTTTTGATTAAGAGAATCACCGGCAATTGTTTTTATAGTAGAACGGCTCATAGTTATCATAATGATCGCGGGAAACTGTTTGCATTCTTGTTTTTTTATAAATGGAGAAAATATCGGTTCAATAAAAAAAATCAGAATAAATAAATACAAAGATTTTTTTAAAAACGCGTGTTCCATTTTGTTCTCTCCAGCCCCAGTTGTCATTTCGACCGTACACCCCTGTCATTTCGACCGTTCACTTTTGTCATTTCGACCGAAGGGAGAAATCTTTCTTCAATAAATCCCCCTATTTCCCCCTTTGCAACCTGCCTGCGGTAGGCAGGAAGGGGGATTAAGGGGGATTTGTCCCTACAACAGATTCCTCGCTCCCGCTCGAAATGACAAATGCTTCGCTCGAAATGACAAAAAGCCGCTCGGAATAGCAATTTTACTAATTTTTCCATGCCATTTTTCTTCAGTTATCCTAGCACATGACAGATTTAAAGTAAATTGTTTTTTTGGGAATGTTGTGGTATATTACGGAGCAACTATGTTAACAATCAAAAATTTGGAAAAAGATTTTGGCGGCATCAAAGCGGTGCATAGCTGCAGCCTTGAGGTTAAAAAAGGAACAATTACGGGTTTAATAGGCCCGAATGGGGCGGGAAAAACCACGCTTTTTAACCTTATTTCCGGACTGGACGCGCCTGATAAGGGAGAGATATGGTTTGATGGCGGAAGGATTGACGGTTTGAAACCGTATCAGATTTTCAGAAAACGATTGATGCGGACCTTTCAGCTTCCCCGCGAACTTCAAAAAATGACAGTATTGGAAAATTTAATGCTTATTCCTTACGGCCAGAGCGGGGAAGATTTATGGAACGTGTGGCTTTCTCCAAAAAAGGTAAAAACGCAGGAAGATGAAATCAAAAAAAAGGCGTTAGAAGTGCTGGAATTTATTGAATTGATTCACTTAAAAAATGAATACGCGGGGAATTTATCCACCGGGCAGAAGAAACTTTTGGAAATAGCGCGAACGATGATGGCCGGCGCTGAAATGATATTGCTTGATGAGCCGGGCGCCGGAGTTAACAAAACTTTAATGAAAAAATTGGTTGAGGATATCAAAAAAATAAACGCGCAGGGTAAAACTTTTTTTCTGATTGAGCACGATATGGATTTGGTGATGAACTTGTGCGATCCGATTATTGTGATGAGTGAAGGGACAAAATTGACAGAGGGTTCCGCTTCGCAAATTAAGTCCGATGCAAGGGTGTTGGATGCGTATTTGGGAGTGTAGGGGCGACCCTATGTGGTCGCCCTGAATGGTGTGGTGCCCCCCGAATGGAAGAGGGCAGCCACACAGGGCTGCCCCTACGGGGACGAAATACGAATGGAGGAATCATGAAAATAGAAGAACAATTAGAAATAATCAAACGCGGCGCGGAAGAAATAATTCCCGAAGAAGAACTTCTGAAAAAATTAGAACTTTGCAAGAAAGAAAAAAGGCCCCTGCGGATAAAATTCGGGGCGGACCCGACAGCGCCGGATATTCATCTTGGGCATACGGTTGTTTTGCGGAAATTAAGACAGTTTCAGGATTTAGGGCATCAAATTGTTTTTTTGATCGGGGATTTTACGGCGATGATCGGCGATCCGAGCGGAAGGTCCGCGACACGGCCGCCTATGTTAAAAGAAGAAATAGAAAAGAATTCAAAAACTTATCAGGAACAGGTCGGAAAAATTTTGGACCTTAACAAAATAGAGATTGTTTTTAACAGCCGGTGGTTAAACAAAATGAATTTCAGCGATGTGATAAAACTGGCTTCGCGTTATACAATCGCGAGGGTGCTGGAACGCGATGATTTTTCCAATCGCCATAAAAAAGGAGAGCCGATCAGCATCCATGAATTTTTGTATCCTCTGGCGCAGGGTTATGATTCGGTTGTTCTAAAGGCTGATATGGAGATTGGCGGGACTGACCAGAAATTTAATCTTTTGGTTGGACGGGCGTTACAGCGCGAATATGGACAAATCCCGCAGGTAGTTCTTACAATGCCTATTTTAGAGGGGACTGACGGCGTTAAAAAAATGAGCAAAAGTTATGGAAATTATATCGGCATTGATGAACCTCCTCGTGAAATTTATGGAAAAATCATGTCAATTCCGGATAGTTTGCTCTTGAAATATTACAAGCTTCTGACAGATGTTCCGATGGTAGCTGGTCAATTACACACGGTAGCCGCAGGCTTCAGCCTGCGCAAAACAACGCAACCTGAAGGTTGCGGCTACCAATTTCCACCAACAACTGACCTATTGCATCCAAAGGACGTGAAGAGCAGGCTTGCGAAGATTATAATAAGCAGTTATTATCCCTCCTCTGAAGCTGATAAAGCGGAGATGGAATTTAACGAGATTTTTTCAAAAAAAGGCCGGCCGGATGAAATCCCGGAATATGTAATTTGTAGGGGCGACCCGGTGGGTCGCCCAACACGATCTGCCCCTACATTAATTGACATAATGGTGCAAAATAACATGGCCTCAAGCAAAAGCGAGGCCAGAAGGCTTATTGAGCAGGGCGGCGTAAGTATTGATGGGACAAAAATAACAGATGAAAAATTTAATTTTGGGGAATTTGCGGGGACGCCCGTATTAAAAGTTGGCAAGAGAAAATTTTTGAAATTGATAATCACTTGACAGAAGCCTTTTTACTTTTTATAATTACAAGTTTAATGTTTATTGTCATTCCGAACGAAGCGGTTTGTCATTCCGAGCGGGAGCGAGGAATCTTATACTAGGAAAGATTTCTCCCTTCGGTCGAAATGACAAAAGGTGTGATCGAAATGACAAAAGGTGTGATCGAAATGATAAGTGTGTAGTCGAAATGACAATACGATTTTAAAAGGGGGATTTATAAATGAAAAAAAATTATCTGTTAACACCAGGCCCGACAGCAGTTCCAACGGATGTCGCTTTAGAAATGGCGCGGCCGATGATTCACCATCGCACACCTGTTTATGTTGAACTTTTCAAGC
>JBDROR010000196.1:0-4008 GCA_043809805.1 bacterium | reverse complement strand
GGTCGCGACCGTTCCCTACATAATTTTTTATAATTATTATTCCATGTATATGATTGGGCATAATAATGTATTCATCTAATTTTATATACGAATACCTTTTTTCTAACCATTGCAATTGTTGTCGAACAATTTGCCCAGATAGATTTAAAACCATATGGTTATTTTCAATATTTCCAAACCATTTGATCCTATTGTTGCTACAAATGGTTACAAAATAATAGCCATATTGCCGATAATCATATCCAAGCAATCTGTTCTTTTTTCTGTTTTTCATTGTGAATTTCACCCTCTTATATAATAGACGAATGAGAAGGTGTTTTTCTTTCAAATTTTTAAAATTTTTTATAGGGCCCTCCTTTAGGGACGTCTACCATGGTTATGATATGGTTATATGAGGATCTTTTTAGGTGGTGAATTTGTATGATACAGCATCACAATGATATCATAACAATATCATAACGATATCAAGCCGAATCATAACAATATCATTTAGTAAAATATTGAATTTTTTTTAAAAAAAAGCTTATTTTTGCTTGAAAACATTAGATTAGTGTGGTATATTTAACTACGATTTGACAACAATAATTAGAGTTTAACGCTTTTTCAGAAATGGCAAATCTCGAGTAATCGGGAGGCGCAAAGCCACGGGTCCTAGTAACGAAGGATGTAAGACGAAGGACGAAAAACGAGAGTATAAGAACGTTTATCGTCCGAGCGATGTAGAGAACGGACATCTATCGTCTTTCGGTACAAAATTGATTCAGGATAGCCGGGTTACCTCAAAAGGTAACCCGGCTTTTTTTTATGCCGGAAGTAAAAAAGATATGGGCGAGGGAAGACCTAATAATATAAATAATTTAAATCCTCAAGATTTTTCTAATAAGAATAATCAAGAGGACGGCTTTTTGTCTGTAAGCGATTTGCAGAAACCGCGGGTTAAACCTTGGATGAGGATTATCGCGTTATTTTTGTCTTTTTCGCTTATTATATCTAATGTTGCCTGGGCTAGAAGCGGCAGTTTAGATATTCCTCTTCTTGCAAAGGCCAATATTCAGAATTTAAAGAATCTCCTTCCAATAGATAAAATCATTGAAGAATTATCTAAATTACCCTTTACGCAAGAAGAAATCACAGAATTAAAGACTAATCCCGAACTTTTATTTCAAGTATATAAACAGCTTTCTGAACGTTTTTCGCCGAAGGCATCTACGAATAAAAGCAGTTTAAAAGGATTGTTTCAGGGAATTATAAATCTTCTTCTTCCGTCGGCAAGTGCTGATGATACGGTTATGTGGCGATTAATGAGACAGTTAAATGGTGATCCTAGCACAATAGCCGCGGAAGCTGTGATTACACAAATTAAGCAGTCCCCGGTTGTTATTGACCTTTCCGCGCAGGAACGAACTAATTTTATGGAATTCGTTGCTAGGATTTATGGGATTGATACACAAGTTTCTGATGTAGAAAATCAGGCAACCACAGCAGTTTTACCGACCTCTGAGCCTTTTGTCGCGGTTTTGCCTGTGGCTCCGATTAGAGGAAAACAGGGCGAATTTGGCATAGAAGAGAATGATGATACTGTTGGTGATACTGATGTTTCTGATGGTAGTATTATTACAAATGATAATGTCTTAACTCAAAATCAAGGTGTAATTAATGATTATTTAGAAGTATTAACAACGTATTTTTATTATTGCCAAGATCAGCGTGTTGTGGAAGCGGCTGAGCAGATTGTTGCTGATGCTGATACAGAGGTGCCTGTTATTACAGTAGAGCCGGAATCAGTAGTTTATGAAGATATTGCGCCGGCAAATGAAGACGTATTGGCCAATTCAAATAATGATGATATTGTTGATAATTTAGTCGGTGTGGGAGCGAGTGTATCAGAGGTTCCTATCAGCGATGATATCGGCGGATATCAGCAGGAATATGCTGGTTCTCAATATGATATGGTTTCTCAAGGGTATTCTCCAGTATTGAACACAAATAGCCTTTTTACAATAGAAAACACAGATAGTAAAAAACCAATTGATATATATAACAATATAATGCCTAGTAATGGTCCTCCTGCCAGCGAACTTCCTCAAAAAAATGATATTGTTTTTGATATTGTTGATACAGTTAATCCTGCCAACGACCAAACAACTCTATTCTTCTATCTAAATGAAGTAAATAATGATTGTCCAGAGGGAAGCTTTGGTTTAAATCCTGATACGGTTCTTAATCAGATTACCTATACTAGTATTAGTTCCCGCGGACCGCCTACTAATGATACAGTTAATGATACTCTTCCTATAAGCACTTCCATAAATCCTATAACTACTATTTTCAATGTAAATGATGCAAATTGTGCTACCTATATATTAGAGGGGTTAACTCCTAATGGAGACTTACCAGTTGCCGCCAATCCTTTGATTGACAGCGATGGCATGACTACTATGGATAATCTACAGGAAAACGCGGGTATTTTAGGGTATGATTTAGACGGATTTACAGGTTTAAATCTGGAAAATATTGCTGATACGTTAGCACGAGACGGTGTATTTATAGCTCATGTTACTCTTGCTGATGGCCGTGGGCATTATATCAGGGTAGTTGATGTTAATTTAGAAACAGGCGCTTTTACCTATATAAGTAATGGCGAAGAAGTTAAAGCCATTGCTGATACGGTTACTACTGATGAAGGTAATATTTCTTACCGTTTTACTACTGAAGAGGGAGATACTTGTTATTGGCAGGGTACAGGGTTAGCAACTCGCGGCAGTGTAAAGGAATCGGAAGCAGGACCGAGAAAACTTACTAATCCTGAAATGAAAGATATAAAAGCCGGAGCGGTTGGCTCAAATGTGAATATTGTATTTACTGATGCTTGGGGTATGGATCCGGGATATACTACGTCAAATTGGCTGGATGATTATTTTAGCTATGAAATTTCAATAAATGATATGCGTTATATTACGGCTTTTATTTTTATTGATGGTGAATTATATGTCGTTGATTTTAGTTGTTTTTTTAATGAGTTGGATAACGAAGGTCTTCAGTCAAGAACAGATATGGGGAATTTAGATCTTTTACTTTTAATGTTAAGAGGAATTCAAGAAGGTACGCAGGCAGATCAAAGTGATTTAGATTATGTAAAAGATTTTTTAGTGAAGCAGGGAATTAATAAAGAAGAAGGTTATATTTTGGGTCAAGAGTTTATGTGGGATAGGAATTATAGTAGAGGGAAGATGGTTTCAATTGTTGAGCGTCCGCATGATTTTTTGCAGGAAACTTATCTTTTGAGCGGTACGCCGGGAGAAGAAGAGTTTAAAATTGATGTTTGTATATGGCAATCAGATTTTATTGCTAAAACTTGGAAATATGTTCAGTTTAATAATTTAGGAGCAATTATAGATAATAAAAAATTAAGCTTTAATATTGATTATGGGCCTATTGTTTTAGCGTTGACAGCTAGAGTAAGTGAGCATTTTAATGGAGAGCAGTTTTTTCCTGAAGATGAGGCGAATTGGCCGCAGGAAGTTAAAGATTTGTTAACTAGGAGCAAATTATCGAGACAGATAACTAATATGTTATCATATTTGGTTTATTTAGGGATAGAATTTGCGCCGGAAGGTAAACCGTTTCGGCGTAATGTGAGGTGGTCAAGCACTAGTTTGGGTGCAATTGAACAGAAAGGGGATGTATTGTGGGTAGCGGGAGGACAAACCGGAATTGATAATATAGATTGTTATAAGGTATTTGTGGAAGAGTTGTCAGATGATCCGGATGTAAAGAATTATAACAAAATTGATTTAAGTTTGCAGAGATTTGCAAATGAATTACCGGCAATGTTGGCTCAGGTGAAAGAAGATTTTCATCCGGGATTTGCTGATTTTGAAGAAACTATTAAAAATATGACAATTAGTGATTTTAAGGCAGTGATTGGTTATATGCTTAATAATTCAGAAGTTATTGAATTTGTAAATTCTGAAGAAGAAGATGAGGCGTGGAAAGAAAAGCAGAGGG
>JBDROR010000195.1:0-3385 GCA_043809805.1 bacterium | reverse complement strand
GGGAACAGATAATTGAAGAGAATAAGTATTTTTCACTTGGGGCGGATGGAGCTTTTACGGGAAGCGGAGCCTTTTCGGGTGCTGATGTGGAACGTTTTGAAAATTTGGAAAAGACTAAGGATGAACTGATTGAAAAAGAGGAGACTGATTTCGCGGAAGATACTTCTCCTCCTGTAATTAAAATCACAACTTCCGAATTCGGGAAGAAAGTTACAAACAATCGAAATTTAAGAATAGTCGGCTTGGTGACTGACAGACCGGCTGGAGGAAAGGGAAACCTTAGATTTTTTGTTAACGGGCGGGAGGTTCGTCTAATTGCCGGAATTGTTAATACCAACTATACGCTTAACGAAGGAGAAAATATTCTGGAATTTCGCGCATTAGATGGCGCCGGAAATGAAGGGAAAGAAACTAAGACGATTTGTCTTGACACTCGTCCTCCAAACTTGTTAAGTCTTAATATTACGCCGGATCCCGTTAGTTTGGAAGGGGCGGTTGAAATACTAATTGAGGCTGAAGATGGGTTTTCCGAGATGGAGAAAACCACCATGTTGACTTTGTATAATCCCAGGGGGGAGTCATATAAATTAACTATGCCGTATGATTATACTACAAAAAAATATGTATTGAGAATAAGGCCGTACGAATATTTAGGACAAAGGGCGGAAGGAGTATGGAAAGTTTCTGTTGAACTTCAGGACGACTTAGGCAATAAATCAATGAAGTATTTTAGAAAATTTAAAGTGATTGATTTGCCGCCGGCTCCGCCGGGTAATAGAAGATAATGTTGGTCTGTCATTCCGAACGAAGTGAGGATTTACGGATGAAAAGAAAAATATTGATATTAATAAGCTTAATGTTTGTCTTTACAAAAGCGACTGTTGCGACAGATGATTATATAGGTACAGGTACGCCTACCATTAATAGTCCGCATGATGGGGCCATAATTGAAGATACCGTTAGGCCTGAGTTGGTTGTTAATAACAGTTTTGGTGCGGGAGAACAAGATTTCCTGGAGTATTTTTTTGAGGTTTCTGTAGATTCAACATTCCCCAGTCTTTTTGACAGTTCAGGCGGGGTTTCTCCAGGATTGAGTACTACCACTTCGTGGCGAATGACAAGGGACTGCGATTCTGGGACAAGATATTGGTGGAGATGTAAAAGTAAAAGTCTTTCTAATTATTATGGAATTTCAAGTGAATGGATGATACCGGCTTCTTTTTCTGTAAAAGTGCTTGATACCGTAGCTCCGACAATTGATACTACAAACTTTGGACTTTTAATTAATGGACAGGATTCTGTAGTAAAGCTTATAGCAAAGGATAATGTTGGATTGTCTAAAGGTGAATTTTGGGTTAAGAAGAATGGAGAAAATGACAATAGTTTTCGGTTAATTCATGGGGGCGGGAACAGCACATTTTCAGATACGGCAGTAGTTAAGGATATTACTATCCCGGGAGAATATGTTACCCCGCGCGGTGTTTCTTACAAAATAAAAGTAACTGATTCGTCGGAAAATTTAACTGAAGTAGTTGGATATTTGCGTGTGAAGGTTATTGATTATATCGTTCCTTTCCCAATGTGGACATGGAAGATGATTTCTTTTCCATTAAAACTTGATGAAAGCGGTATTGATTCCGCCCTTGGGCCGTTAGAAAATCGAAGGGTTTATCGCTGGAATACGGTAAGTAGAGAATATTCTAATACTTATGATACTACTGTTGATCCATGTGATGCGTTTTGGTTTAAGATTAAAGAAGATCATAATTCTGACAAGGTGAGAATTAGTGTGAATGGAATATCTGTTGATCCGGATAATGTGCCCGCGATTTCTTTACCGTCTGGTTGGTCGCAAATTGCCAACCCATATTGTTATAAAGTTGCAAGTTCAAAGATAAAGGTTAAACAGGATACCGTTGAGGTTTATGTTAGCGATACCGCTAATGTTTTTTTAGAAAATCAGTTTTTAACTTATGATTATGATAGTGCGACTGGTACAAAATCCTATTTGGATTTAACAAATATCCCGCCGGATATTGGTTTCTGGGTGAAAAATAGAAGCGATAAAGATGTGGCCGTTATTTTTCCAAAACTTGATGCCGATGCAACGGGTTTGGTGGCTTCTCCTTCTCAAAAAGTAAAAAATGACGGTTGGGGCTTAAAATTAACTGCTCAGTCAAAAGATTATATTGATACAAATAATTATATTGGTTTTTTGCCTGGCGCGAAAAATGATTATGATTTCAACGATTTATCCGAACCGCCGCCTGTTGAAAATTATGTATCGCTTTATTTCCCGCATTTAGATTGGGAAAGAAATAATGGAAGGTATCGGACTGATTATCGCGCTTGTGGTAATTTTGGAGCCTTAGAAATTACAAATTTTGATTTTGTTGTTGAAACTAATGCAAAAGAAAAAACAGTTTTGTCGTGGGAGGTTATTAATCCGCCGCTTAATTATTGTGTAACGCTATATGATCAAAAAGAAGACAGAAAACTAGATTTGTCCGGGATAAAAGATTATTCAATCGATTGGTCTAATGGCGAGATGAGGCGTGAATTCAGTATAGTTGTCGAATGGGATAATATTTTTCTTTCAGATTCAGTGGAGATTTCTGACCTTGATTTAAACCATGTTATTGATGGTGATGACCTTTCAATTTTTGGTTCAAGGTTTGGTAAAATGCAGGGAGAAAATAATTGGAATTCAAAAGCGGATCTGAATAAAGATAAAATTATAGATGGGAGCGATTTGTTTATTTTAGGGAACAGTTTTGGAAAAGGTTATTGAGGTTTTAATATTCTACTCTCTTTTTCCTGATAAATCCAATTTATAGCAACTAGAATGGATGTTTGGCCTATTTCAGCGCCTTCGACATAAGTGACTTGTAGTTTTGCGTATTTATTGTTACCGTCCTGCAGACAGTAGCTGTGTCCAATAACTACCGGAACGCTTGCAGAATATCCTGTTTCAGGAGCCTCTTCGATTTCGGATATTTGTATTATGCCCATATCCTGTATCATGCCGCCGGGGACATATAATGATAAAATTCCCCCCTCTTTTTTTATACCAATGTCACCTTTTAACACATTATCTTTATAAAAACTTTCTGTTAAAAATTCAAATGATTCATCCGGGATAAGATTGACTGTTCCTCCTTTTAATATTCCTGGATTTTCAGCTATTTGTTTTTCCCCAGGCGATCCGGTAAATATTGAGTCGCCGATTGTTCGAATGATAAGATCATTTTCAAAAATATATGCTGATTTTCCAAATAGATGTTCAACAGTATTTCCCTCTTTTTTTCTGGAAGTTTTTGTCCATTCAAACACCACTTTAAATTTTGACAGGTCTAACCTGTTAACTCCAAAATTTTTTAAAGTG
>JBDROR010000194.1:0-2441 GCA_043809805.1 bacterium | reverse complement strand
GTCCGACAATGGAAAACATAAAAGTTTCAGGCAAAAGATTTTTCATTTTCGTAATTCTTTTTCTCATGATTCGCTTATGGGTTTACCAAATATTTTAAAAATGGCGGCTTAAATTTGCCAAACTCAAGTTATTAATTTACACAGGGGCTCCGGTGTTCCCGGGGCCCTTTTTTTGTTTTGCGTATGATTCATAATCCAGCCGGATTATTTTAAAATTGTAAAAGTAATGGGTCAGTTATCGGTGGTAGCCGCAGGCTTTAGCCTGCGTAATTAAAAAACAATTTCATTTAAGTCAAAATCGAGTGAGCCTGAAAAGGGATATTCTTCCCAATTTGTTGTTAAAGCTTTTCTTACCGGATTATTAAGAATATATGTTACATGCTTCCGCAAATTATCTTCTTTCCGATGAATATGATCGTAAAAATCTTTTTGCCAGCTGCCCATTTTATTCTGCGACAGCCAAAAACCTGTTTTCTGCTTAAATAAAATTATAGTTTTCCATAAATCCGATTGTTCTGATCCACCTTCCAAAATTAAATGTAAATGATCGGGCATGAATACATAAACCCAATTTTTACAATTAAATTTATTTTCTGCTTCTTTTAAAATTTTTATAAACTTATCCACGATTGCTTTTTGCGAAAAAAGCGGTTTTTTATCTTCAACACAAAGAGTGAAAGTTACTCTTACTTCTCCCTGATAACAAGATAAAGATAATCGGTGTTTCTTTTCTTTAATAAATTTGCTTATCATTTTTTGTCCTGCTTGATTGGTAGCCGCAAGCTTTAGCTTGCGTTATCAACGCAGGCTAAAGCCTGCGGCTACCCGCGTAATTTATCCAGAAACCGGCAAAAGAGAATAGGGATCAATGCAGGCATTGACAACAATCTTATCAAGAGCATTTTTTAGCCAGTCTTCAATGGTTTGGTTTTTTAACCTTTTTTGAGCGGTGTGTAAAATAGCCATCAATATTGACCTTGTCTCTGCGCCTTTTTTCGACTGTGAACCAAAGCTTACTTTTCTCGCGATAACTGTTGGCCTTAATTCTCTTTCTGCTCTGTTATTTTCCGCAGGAACATTTCTGTCCGTAACCCAGTGGTATAATCGTTTTTCATTTTCCTTAAATATTGCCTGAATCTCTTTTATTCCGGGATCTCTTGCGGGGAAATTAATTATTCCCAATATTTTTTGTTTTATTATTGCCGCTTTTTTGTAATACTCTTTATCCGATATGGATTGATTCCTTAAATGCATGGCTTCCGCTAAAACCGGAGCGAATGTTCCTACAAAACATGTTACTCCTTCTTCTTCGCCAAACTGCTTTCCCAAATCTTCCACTTTTCGTAATAAATGCGCGTAACAATATTGAATCTTACATGGCATTTTATTGTAACCGCCATAACGATCCACTACCAAAACTCCAGGCAATTTTCCTTTCCCGAATATTTCAGCCGGTACTCTTCCAGGCCTGTTATCTTCAAATCTGAAAATGCTTGTTTTTTTATCGCAAAATAACCAACTGTATCCTGATTGCCCGTCATTTCTCCATCCGGTTTCATCCGCATGCTTCACAGGAGAAACCTTATAATCTTTTATTAATTCCTCAATCGCCGGTTTCCATATACCGCCAACCCGATGCAGCGTGTCAAATAAACTACCGGTATTTATTTTATTCCCCAAAATTGATTCTATCCTTCCTATCGGTATTCCGTGGACATAATGCATTGTTGCGACACTTGCAATTAATTGATTCCCATAAAGTGGTTTTGGCAATACTTCCGGTTTCATTTGAATTGCCTTTTTACATTTCGGGCACCATTTCTTTTCGCATTCGTATAAAACTTTTTCTACCTTCACAGGAACTTTTTCAACTACTGTTCTTTCTACAATTCCCTTATTTTTAAGTTCTCCCCCGCAATCAGGACATCTTTCTTTGCCTAAAGTAAGATGTTCAATTCTGTCGGCTTCATCGCCTCCAATTGATTTCCGGCCATGTCCTTCATGTCCGTTTTTCGCCCCGCCTTTATCAGAAGATTTCTTTGAGTTCTCTTTTATTGGAACTTTTGATGATGGTGCCGAGCTTCCAAAATATCCTTCCCTGTTTCTTAACTCCTGACGTCTTAATTTATATTCAAGATGTACTATCCTTTTTTCCAACTTATCAATTTTTATCTGCTTATCAAAACAACCTTCACATGCCATCTTTTCTATTCCCTTTTTTATGGCTTCTGCTTCGGTTTTTTCTCCAATTATCTTTATGAAATATTAATTGCCGCAGGCTAAAGCCTGCGCCTACCTATTTCCACTCATAACTGACCCATTACATTTACTTATTTCCATCGACAAACAAGCAAATACGTTATAAACTGTAATTCTATAAATAACAATGTAAAGGTATATTAAAAAAAACGGCCAACCATGGGGAAAATAAAAATTATTAT
>JBDROR010000193.1:0-3985 GCA_043809805.1 bacterium | reverse complement strand
GATGTCGATGTTTTTATTTGTAAGCCATGCTTATATTTTTCAATTCCCATTTCAAAGTCTGACCCTGTTACCCTCTCCTCATTACATGGCCTTTCAATTTTTTCTCATGCTCCGCCCATGAGCAGAATCTTTGCTAGTTTGGCCAAAACAACTATATTCCTTCTTTTAATTTTGACGTTATTAGTTGGTTGCGGGAGTTTACTATCTTCAAAACAATACCATGTAGCATTGTTAAGGAGACAGTCCGTCGCCGCAAAGGCACAACAAAAAGCCCATTTAACAATGCTGCCAGGTAAAGAATGTTTATCCCAGGCAAAACAGCAACAGGATGGTTATAGCTATCGTCATTTTTTTGCTCCTCTTAGTGAGGAGTTATTTAAAAAATGTAAGAAGAATTGGATAAGCGGTCCGGTTTTTTATAATTTTAATTATGAGCGCTATTTACAAAAATATTACCAGACTTTGCCCCTTCAGGAAAGAATTATTTCTGCTCTGAGGTCGTTACAAAGACAAGATGAACAGATAGGAAATGTTTTAACAGAATTGAGTGGCAAGTATTTAAGGCATATAGTGATAACTGATGAATTACCGAAAAATAGCATGGGAAGGGCGGTTTTGGGTTTAGGTGTGGTTTTGATAAATGAAAAAATCCCTAGAGAAGAAAAAAATATAGATTTCATAGTGAGCTATGTTTGTGTTCATGAGATGTTTCATTTTGCCTATTCCGACAAAGAAGAGTTATTTATACATGAGAAGAGCCTTAAGGTAATGGCACCATTACAGCATCTAAATCAAGCCGGCTATAATATGGCAAGGTTTATCGTTGATTTGTCTAAGGCAAAGACTGATTACGGAAAGCGGGCAAAAGAGTATCTCATAGAAAAAGATTCAACTGTTCAGATGCCCATGAGAACTGCTATGCGATTGTTACGAGAAGTATTGCGTGTAGAAGGTGGGGAGTGTGTTTATAAAGGCCACGAATACAGAGAAGACATAAAAGACAGCAATGATTATGCATGGGTTATTCATTTTATGGTTAAAGGAGAAAAGTATGATGTTTTTATGAATAGTAGTTTCACCAGGAGGGTTTTACAGCATTTATCATCTCGCTTGAGCCTTCAGAATATGGGGAAAAATGGGGACGGCCCTGATTTATCTAGCTCGCCGGCGAAAATATTAGCGGTTGAATTTTCTGTATGGCCGCATGCCCCGCCGGTTTTTGTTTCATTATTTCACAATTCAAGGGCTGACCCTGCTGTTTTTGCAAGGGCTGACCCTGCTGTTTTTGCAAGGGCTGACCCTGCTGTTTTTGACCCTGCTGTTTTTGTTGAATCGGTTAATCTTTTCACAGAATATATTGCTTTAGCCGGTTTGATTCGTGCGGGGACAGAGAGGGGAGAAATATTTAAGATTTACCTATTCGCGGGTATCGTTCTTGCCGCGATTCTTTCCGATCAAATCAGCAAATTCTTTTTGAGATCATTTTATCCCCAAATAATTTTTGAATGTAAAACTACTAATAATTCCGAGCACGCTGAGCATGTCGCTTTCCCGATAAACGGTGTGTCCGGAGTTGTTTTCACGGGAAGTCACAATAACCCGCGTATTATCAACCCACTTATCACCTACGCGGTGATAAGTGGTCAGGAAATACGGGGGGTTTTGAGTGGGTCTTTGGTTGCAAGTTCGGAAAGTTCCGGGGACACAATACTTAATTCTTCTCCTTTGGTGAAAAGTATGGAAGATGAGGACGGTTTTAGTTTATTTCTTATGTTTTTAATTGATCCGCTATATTATTCCGCTTCTCCGGCGCGGGTGGCAGTAACTGATATAATGAAAATGATTTTTAAAACAAGATGGACGGCTAAGGGTATTAATACGATTAATGGTGAGGGAGTAGAGGACGTGTTGTATTTTGTTCTCTTCATTGACGCCGGCGGGCAGGCGGCGTCAGTTTATTTAACGGTTTCGAGATGGGTTAATCGGATATCGTGGGATTTTATAGTAATTTTTATTTCTTTGATATCAGCGCCCATTTCAGTTATCTTGCCATCCATTTCATTTATCTTACCGGTTATTCTAGTTAATTTTAAATTTATTAGTGTAATTTCTTCTTTTTGTTTACCGAATTCAGTAAATAACATGCTAAATTTACCTCTGAGATCTTGTTGTCCTTCAGATAACAATTTAATTCCGCCATATACTTTCTCAAGGATTACCGCAAATTCTCTATCTTTAGAAAATTTTGGGGATTTTTTGAGGGTTTTTGCTTTAGGTTTCTTATCTTTCATGGCAGATACTATCCTAAGTCAGAAGGAAAAAGTTGTCAAGGATAATTTTGTTGCCCCGCTATATTCCACCGGTTCCAGTTCGCCGGCCTTGGATTTATCTCCAAAAATACAGGGTCAGCCCTTGAAATGTAAAATGATTTTTGGTTTAGTTAATGTGAATTCATCCCCAGTTATCTTAGAAGATTTTATTAAAGCGTTTAATAAAATTTATGAATATTGTATTCTAAATAGTATAGATATAAGGGATTCTTATATGGATATAGTTTATGAATTTAGGGGAGATAAGGATGGGTTGAATCAAATACAAATATTTAAGGAAAAGTATTCAGGGTTTATAGATAGTATAGAAGATTATATGTTAGTAGGCGTATGTGAAATTTTATTTGATTCTCAAGGGAATGTATGGGAATTATTTGGTGATAGTATGGTTGGTAAGACAACTTTTGCGGTAATACTAGCTGAAGAATATAAGCTTTTATGGGGGAGTTCAGGCGGAGATATAGTTAGAGAATTTAGAATAGGAAACGAATTATTTGCTGGTTCAGCATATTTATCTAAATCAAAAGTTTTGTTGCGCGGCGCAAATGGGAAAAATAATGTTTCCAGAAATATTAAAAGTGTATGCACAAAAGTAGGAAAGGTTAAGGTCATAATTAATTTGAAGCGAAGCCCAGATGTAACAGAATTAAATATTAAACAAAGTTCATTTGAGGGAACAATAATTTTTGAGGTATTTTTACCGAAAATTCATCAAATTCTCCCTTCTTCGGGAGGTTTTTTGGTATATGCAGATATATTTTGGACGATAAACAAAGAGCTTCAAAAAATAGATAGTCCGCTGTTAGCAGAGAAGTCTGTTTCATCTTCTTCAACCCGTCAAGAAAAGCTTTGTGACGTTGAGGGGAAGGATTTTTTTAAAGGAAGGGGGCAGGTCTGTAATCTTGACAAGGGATACCTTAAAAGTCGATATGCCAATTCCGATTTCTTCAAGAGTTACTTTTTTGAAATAACAGGGTCAGACCTCCCCTTTAGAAAGTATGGTGGAATTTCAAGTCACATACCTCAGTGGATGTCTGACCCTGTTATCTCTGTAATAAGTTCTCCTCTTTCAAGTATCGCGGAAAAAATAAGAGATGTTCGTTTCGTCAGAGCTTTTGTTCTTGATTCTATTTCTTTTAGGTTTTGTAGTACTTTTAGATATAGGGTAGCCTCAAATTTTAATATTGTGCGAGTCCTACCTGATTTAAATAATATTTTTGCGAGGTTACTTAATTCCGAAACGTTTGAAAGTGCCGCTTTAGCCCGCGCGGTTTTTAAGGGGGCAGATATCGCGATAGATAACTTGTTCAAAGATATGAGGCAGAGGTTCCCGGATGAAAAATTAGATTATGAAAGTATGAAATGTTTTTTAAATCAAAATATGAAAGACGCTTATTTGCAGGGTAGGGAGGTTACTCTTTCAGGCATAAAGGCTTTTGACGGTGATCGAACGAGAAGCTGGGAGAAGATCAAAACGGAGATAGATAATAATATAAAGTTTTGCAACAACGACGGCAAGAATATTAAGGGCGTGATTATTTATGGCAGTTGGGGCAGGGGCGTTTCTGTTGATTTAAGCGATGTGGATACTATTATCATTTTTGCTGAGCAGGTGGAAGGCTCTAACGGACAGAGACAGGGTCAGCCCTTGAAAT
>JBDROR010000192.1:0-10637 GCA_043809805.1 bacterium | reverse complement strand
CCATACCATAACATTGAAGGCGTTTCTGTCCCTGATCCGCTGATTTATACCAATCTCGGGAATCTTTTATTTTGGATATATTGGATGATGGGGATGATAATTTTGGTTCTTATTTGGGGGAGGAAATGGTGCGCCATCTGTCCTATTGGCGCGATTAACGGCATTACAGGGAAATTCGGATTAAAACTGAATTATCCTGAAAAACTCCGCAACTGGTATTTACTGGCAGTCATTTTTATTATTTTACAAATAGTAATTAATACCTTTCAATTGAATCATTATCCCGATTTGACTGCCCGCCTTATTTTTATATTTATTCTCGCAGGTGCTATTTTGGGACTGCTTTTCAGGGACAGAGTCTTCTGCAGATATTTGTGCCCTGTAGGCAGTATGCTCGGCATATATTCTTGTTTTTCGCCTTTAGAGCTTCGGGTAAAAGATAAAAAAATCTGTTCTCAATGTTTAAATAAAGAATGTATCAAAGGTAAAACAAATTCATATTCTCTTTGTTTAGGGAAAAATGAATTTCCCTTGAGAAACGACGCTGTTCCCTGTCCCGCTCAGCTTTTTCCGGCGGTATTGGAAAGCAACACGCACTGTTTTTTATGCGCTCAATGTGTAAAAAATTGCCCGAATGACAATATCCGATACGGCACAAGAAATATATTTAAAGAAATATTCCAGCCGAATGAAAGGCCGTTTTCCGAGACACTTTTTATCATTTTGCTTTTAGGCATGATTTTAGAAAAATTTGTCCCTTTATGGCCGAATTTACAGGAAAAAATATTCCCTGAAAGTTTGCCAACGCTAATTTTTTATCTTTGGATTTATTTGATTCTTCCGGGGATAATTGTTCTTTTGCCCTCTTTTTTAATATATTTCATTTCGCAGATAAAAATAAAAAACGCCGGGGAGACAAATCAGACCGATGAACCAATATTTTTAAAAAAGATAATCGCATATGAAAGTAATATTTTTATACCGTTTATTTTTTTCAGTCATTTTGCGCTGGCCGTTGTAAAAATATCAATGCGCGGCGGGTATCTTTTCAATGGAATAATAGACCCTGTGGGCATAAAGACATACAGGGCTGTTTACCTTGCTGAAATTTTAAATCCAGTGTCTGGCATCTTTCCAATTTTAATTCTTCGCTGGCTGGCACTTTTCCCTATTATTTTGGGAAGCGTTATCTCCTTAATCGCCGTTTTCAAAATAAATAAATCTAAATTATCCGGCAAAAATTTATCCGCTTTCACGATTATAAATTCAGGGACAATTTTAATTATCGGCTTAGTTTTTGTATTAATAGTAAGAAATTGGCTATTTAGTTAAAATATGGAAAATATAACTCGAAGAAAATTCATGGAAAAGGTTATAAAAATTACAGGCCTTTTAACATTTTCCGGTATATTGCCCAAACAGATTTTTCCGTATGCGATGGAGGTTGATACTAAAAAGTCTGTTTTAGGGATTGGGAAAGGTAAAAATTATGGAAAGATTACCAATTTAGCCGTAGAGGCATTAGGCGGGATGGGAAAATTTGTCAAAAAAGGGGACAGGGTTGTTATTAAACCCAATATCTCGTGGGACAGAGCGCCTTCATTGGCCGCGAATGTCCATCCGGAGGTTTTGAAAGAAGTTATTGTAATGTGTCTTAATGCGGGCGCGGACAGAATTATTATTTTTGATCGTCCGTGCAATGATCCGAGGCGGTGCTATAAGAATAGCGGCGCGAAAGATACCGTTGAAAGTTTTAAAACCAGTCAGGTCAGTTTAATACGTGTTGATAACAGTGATTATGTGGAAATAAATTACAAGAAAGGAAAATTTATCACGAAATGGAATATTTATAAGGAAACGTTGGAAAATGATGTTTTTATAAATCTTGCTAAGGCTAAACATCATGGGCTTTCAAAACTTACTTTAAGCATGAAAAATATGATGGGAGTTATGGGGGGGGGCCGGGCGGTTATGCATCAGCATATTGATCAAAATTTGGCAGATTTAAATTTTTTAGTCAGGCCTAAATTAATAATACTTGACGCGGGAAGGGTTTTGTGGAGGAATGGGCCGCAGGGTGGAAATGTTTCGGACACCAAAAGAATAGGTCAAGTTGCGGCAAGTCAGGATTCTGTGGCTATTGATTCATACGGCGCGAGCTTTTTTGGTTTAACGGGAAATGATTTGGGGTATGTAAAGATTGGGAAAGCGATGGGATTAGGAGAAAGTGATTTAACAAAAGTGGAGATGAATATCAAACAATGAAATGGCGGCGAAGAGTAGTCCAGATTTTGGTTTTTATTCTTTTTATATTTCTTTTCCTGAAAACAACGTATCAGGGAGAGGATGTCCTTAAGTATCCTGTCAATCTTTTTCTCCGGCTTGATCCGTTAATTGCCGTAGTGACTATGATTTCCGTTCGAAAGATTGTCGGTGGATTTTTCGGGGCGATTCTTGTTTTACTTTCAACAATTGTAATCGGCCGGTTTTTTTGCGGCTGGGTCTGTCCATTTGGAACGTTTTTGGATGCTGTTTCAACTATATTCTTTCGGGGGAAAGCAGGGGCGAATAATTATTTTCCCCTGCAATACAAAAGATGGTATCGCTGGAAATACTATATATTTGTTTTTCTTTTAATTAGTTCCGTTTTTTCTCTCCAACTCGTTTTCCTGCTTGATCCGATAAGTCTGATAACGAGAAGTTTTACAATAGGCCTTTATCCTGCCTTTAATTTTTTATTTCTTGGCGGAAAATTTTTGCCTCCATTTATAAAAGAAGCGATTTTTCTTGATACCCAGCCTGTTTTTCTTTTGAATATTTTTATATCTGTTTTATTTTTTTCGGTTGTTTTTCTGGAAAAATTCGGCAGGCGGTTTTGGTGCCGGAATTTATGCCCTTTGGGAGCTATGCTTGGTTTAGTGAGCCGATTTTCTTTGTTTAGGCGGGTTATCGGTGATGGGTGTAATGATTGCGGGTTGTGCGGACAAAATTGTAAAATGCAAGCTGTCAGAGACGATGTCAGAAATAATTTTTACTTTGAATGTATAGATTGTTTCTCCTGTACACGTGTATGCCCCAGACAGGCAGTTAGTTTCGCCCCATATCCACCAAGGCCAAAATTTGATTTGTCAAGGAGGCATATACTTTTTTCTGTTTTTGGAGGTATTTTGACGGTTCCGGTTGTGAAAAATATTTATTTGCAAAAAGGAGAATTACGGAAAGCAATGAATGATTATTTAATCCGTCCGCCGGGGGCATTGCCGGAAGATGAATTTTTAAAACGCTGTGTACGATGCGGGGCATGTATCCGTGTATGTTTAAGAAATGCGCTGCATCCCGCTTTAATGGAGTCGGGATTGGAGGGATTATGGTCGCCAATGCTGGTCCCGAGATTGGGATATTGTGAATATAATTGCACGCTTTGCGGCCAGGTTTGCCCGACTCAAGCTATAAAAGAATTACAGATTTCAGAAAAGAGAAAAACTAAGGTGGGGCTGGCTTATTTTGATAAAAACCGATGCATACCTTACGCAAAAGGAATAAACTGTATCGTTTGTGAAGAACATTGTCCTGTTTCTCCAAAGGCAATTATATTTGAAAATAAAAATGAATTTGATAAAGAAAACAATCCGATAAAGTTTCCCGTGATGATAGAAGAACGATGTATTGGATGTGGAATTTGCCAGAATAAGTGTCCCGTGGACGGGAAGGGGGCAATTGTGGTGGTAAGGAACAGAGGAGGCCATAAATGAGTAAAAAAACAGCAATTTTGTTTTTATTAATTTTTTCGACAATTAAAATGGGCTGTTTAAAAAAGGCGGTTTCAATTCCGGAACCCCGAAAGACAGGAATCGAAGGCAGGGTAGTGCATTATGACCAATTATTGGATAGCGCGTATGTTTATGCGTATCAGGATTCGGATTTTAGTAAATCTCCTTTATTTGTTTCCGGGCCCAGCCGGGATGATGGAAGATATGATTTCGAAATTCCCCCCGGCAGATATTACATTTTAGCCAAAAAGGAAGAAATTATATCAGGAAACATTTATTTTAGTTATTTTGGAGGGAATCCGATTACTATCAGAGAGAATGAGTATTCATGGGTAGGATTGAATTGTATTAAAGTTGAGAACGAGGATTTAATAATTTCTGAAAATGCCAATACAAAAGAAACTCTTTTGAATGGCCGTGTCACATATCAGGGCCGCCCGCTTGGGAATGCTTATGTTTACGCCTATTTGGATGATAAAACGGACTTTAAGGGACTGGGTTTTCATGCCTCGCTTCCTACAGATAAAGAGGGAAAATTTCAATTTGTAAATCTTCCTGAAGGTAAATATTATCTTAATGCAAGAAAAAGAAGTTCTCCCGGTTTATCCGGGCCGATACAGATAGGTGATTATTCGGCGTATTTTCATTTTAATCCGGTAAATTTACGGTGGGGTAAAATAATTGAGGTTGATATAAAATGTATTGTCCGCGCGGGTGAAATAGGGAAAGAAGTGCTTTCGACAGGAAGCGGTGATACAATTATCCGCGGTAGCATTCTTAACTCAAAGGGTCTACCGGTTAAGGGGATGTACGCGTTTTTATATGAGACATCCGTTATTGGCCATGAGCGGCCGATATATATATCAAATGTTACGGACGAATCAGGAGTGTATGAAATTCGATTAAGAACAAGCGGGAAGTATTATATGGGGGCTCGTCAGATATTTGGAGATTCTCCGCGTCCGGGCGAATTTTATGGACTTTATGATGATGCTCCGGACCATTCGGTTACTATTGAAGCAGGAGAATTAAAAGAAGAACTTAATGTGTATGTTCAACCTATTTTGGAGTAGAGCGCGATGTGGAAGGGAATTAAGAGGAAATTATATCTTTATAGTTTTTTTAACGCGGTTTTACCCGCTTTGGTTATTAATCTGGGTATTTATTTGTATGTGAAAAGGGTTTTACCCGGATTAATGGCTATAGTTCTTTTGGTTGGATTTGTGGTGTGGCTGTTGGGACTTTTTTTAAACAGGATATTTATGGATAAGGCGTACAAGATACTTAAAGAACTAAACAGGTTAAAAGTAGATAAATCGGAATTGGAGGTGATTTCAAAAGAACTTACCGACAAAAATGTTGAATTGGGAGAATTTATATATTCTATTTCGCATGATTTACGGGCTCCGGTAGTTTCAATAAGCGGATATTCTTCAATCCTTTTGGAAGAATATGCTGACAAATTAGACGATGAAGGGAAAAAATATTTAAGAAGAATAAGTGAAAATACAATGTATATGGAACAATTGATCCATGATCTGATTGATTTATCGCGGGCAGAAGGGATTAATTTTGTTTTTCAGGATGTAAATGTTTCAGAGATTTTAGAGGTTGTATCTTCTCACTTCAGTGAAGAAATCAAGAAAAAGAAGATTAATTTTGTGGTGAAATCGAAGTTGAAGAAAATTTGCGCGGATAAAACAAAAGTCATACAGATATTTAACAATCTTATTGGCAATGCTATAAAATATATAGATACTAATAAGGATTCCTATATCGAGGTTGGAGGAGAACTGGAAGGTGATTTTTATGAATTTTATGTCCGGGATAATGGAATCGGCATATCAAGGGCGGATCAAAGTAAAATATTCAAGCTTTTTTACCGTGTAGAGGGGACAGGGATTTCAGGGACAGGCGTTGGATTGAACATTGTTAAAAAAATTGTTGAAAGGCATCATGGAAAGATTTGGATTGAATCGGAATTAGGACAGGGATCAACTTTTCATTTTAAGCTTTGCAAATCAATTTGCGATATTAGTGAAAAAATGATATAATTTAGCCCTGCAAAAGAGGGCAGCCACACAGGGCTGCCCCTACGGAGGAAAGATTTCTCCCTTCGGTCGAAATGACAATTGACGAATGACGCCATGCCTGCCGGCAGGCAGGAACGACGAAATACAAGGAGGGTTTGATGCCGATGAATTTGATTGAAATTTTGCTCGTAGAAGACAATCCTGACCATGTCACATTGATTCTGCATGTCTTGAAGGATAATAAAGTAGTGAATAATGTCCATGTGGTGGAAGACGGGGAATTAGCCCTGGATTATCTTTATCACCGTGGCAAATTTTGCGATGAAAAAAGTTTCCCAATGCCTAATCTTATTTTATTGGATGTCAAACTGCCGCGACTTGATGGTTTTGAGGTTTTAAAGGTTATAAAAAATGATCCAGCTTTTAAAAAAATTCCGGTTGTTATGCTGACTACCTCGGATAAAGATGAAGAAATTATTCGTGGTTATAAAGAAGGAGCCAACAGTTATGTTACCAAGCCGGTTGACTTTAACGAGTTTCGGAAGAAAATAAAAAATCTTGATATGTATTGGGCATTAGTCAGCGAATTGCCGTGATGTTTATTGTCATTCCGAGCGAAGCATCATTGTCATTCCGAACGAAGTGAGGAATCTTATACTGGGTTCAGTTGAAGAAAGATTTCTCCCTTCGGTCGAAATGACATTTGATATTACCGTAACTGAGGAGCGGGGCAGATGAATAGGGAAGATAAAATAAAAGTTTTAGTAGTTGAAGATAATCCTGACCATGCTTTTTTAGTAAAAAGAATATTAGAAAAAACACTTGCGTTTTTTTCAATTAAGGTAGTTGACAATGTAGAAAAATGTCTTGAGGAGGTTCGGAAAAGAGAATTTCATATTATTATAAGTGATTATAACTTGCCCAGATTGTCAGGGCTTACATTGTTGTCACAGTTGAAAAAGAAAAAAATAGATATCCCGTTAATTATGCTTACCGGTTCGGGGAATGAAGAGATAGCGGTTAAAGCGATGAAAGAAGGGGCTTATGACTATATAATTAAAGAGCCTGGTTATTTTAAGACTATTCCTTTGGTTGTTAAAAGAGTGTTGGATCGTCATAGGGATAAAAAAGAAAAAGAAAAATTACAAGATGAGGTTAAAAAGAAAATATTAGAACTGGAAAATGTTAATAAAAAATTGGCGATTCTTTCGATAACGGACGGGCTTACGAAGGTTTTCAATTATCGTTATCTAAGCGAAGTTTTAGAAAAGGAATGTGAAAGGACAAAACGTATTAAAGGCAATATTTCCTGTTTGATCGTGGATGTTGATTTTTTTAAAAATGTTAATGATACGTTTGGACATCAGGCTGGGGACTATGTGCTTCGGCAGTTAAGCAAGTTACTTTTTGAAAATCTCCGCCAGATTGATACCTTGGGCAGATATGGCGGAGATGAGTTTATTTTGATCCTTCATGAAACCACTATGGAAGGCGCGAAGATCGTTAGCGAAAAGTTAAGAAGATTAATTAAAAATAAAGTTTTTGTTTTTGAGGGGAATAGTATCAGAGTTACTGTAAGTATCGGTATTGCCTCATTTCTAGGGAGAAAAAAACTGGATAAGGAAATGATAATGAAATCCGCGGACGATGCGTTATATCAGGCTAAAAATAATGGACGAAACAGGATAGAGATAGTGACTGACTAGGGAGGTCGCTAGTCGCTCGTGGGGAGTTGTCATTCCGAGCGGGAGCGAGGAATCTGTTAGGGGCGCAATTTATTGCGCCCAGAAATCAGGGCGTGATAAATCACGCCCCTACGGAGGAAAGATTTCTCCCTTTGGTCGAAATGACATGGCTGTTCGGTCGAAATGACAAATGACAGATTTGTAGGTTGGGTTGAGCTTGCGAAACCCAACCATTTATTCTTCACTCTCCACTAGAAATAATCTTGTCCAGATAATCAAAAGACCGTTCAGGGGAAGCGTCGGGTTTTTTATCTAAAATATTAAATGCTTTTTTAAGTTTAGCAGACGGGAATTTTTCCATGAGCTTTAATATTTTTTCTACTGCGTTTGGATCATATTTTTTGTAAAGTGTCGCGGCAAATTTGGACGCTTTTCCGATATCTTTATTTTTATAATTTATTTTTATATTCTCCCATTGCGTTTCTGCGTTTTCCCATGGGTATAAAGGCAGAATTTTATATTTTATTACCGGTTTGTTATTAAAGATATTTCTTTCTTTAGCGGTTTGGGCGTCTAACAGGCTATATTGTTGAAGTTCTTTCATGCCTTGCTGTATTTGTCTCACGCTTAAATTGTATTTAAGCGCCAGCATGTCTGAATCTATTGCCCAGCGAGTATCAAAGGGAATAAGCTTTATTTCCATGAGATTGATCAAATAGGTGTATAATCCTGTAAGAGAGAGTCTCTTTTCCCAGCCAAATGTCCAAAGGATTTCGGGAATGACAAGATAGTCTACGTTAGGGTACTTATAAGGCATATGGCTTTCTTTTAAACTTAACAGTTTTATCTTTGGATTTTCTTTAAGGTGCCGGTCAAATTTGATAAGCTCATATTTCCTATAAAGAACATTCAGAATTTTTAATATTTTTTCATTGGCTTTTTGTGTTATCATATCAGGGTAGAGATATTCTTTGAGATCTTTGTAATGTACTTTGACTTCACCGTTAATGTCTCCGCCAAAATTTTTCAAAAGGAAAAGATAGGTTAGAAAAACATCTTTATCATCAGAATAGAGCATTCTTTTTCCATATATTTTGTCGGTAAGAAATTTTTCTGGAAGTAAAGTGTCTTTTTTGACGGATTGTTCCGTTTGGATGAATAATGTTTTTTCATTCGTAAGTTCTTCCGCTAATAAATTAGGAGAGCAGATAAAAATAATAATTATAAAGATAAATTTTTTCATAAGTATGATGGATAATATCGGCTGGTAAATGGTAAATATTAATAGTGTTGTTATCGAATGAAGTGAGGAATCTTATGCTGACAATTTGTCCTTACATAGAAAAAGAATTATAAATGACAGGAGATTTTTAGATGAAAATACTCGCGCCAACAGATAATATTGATGAAGTGGATGGATTAATTTCTGCCGGCGTGGACGAGTTCTATGGCGGTTTTATTCCATATAACTGGTTTAGGGAATATGGAGTGGAGGGGTCACCCAACCGCAGGAATTTTTTGTCTGCGCAGATAAAAAGTGAAAAGGAACTTTTTCAGATTATAGAAAAAGCCCATTCTCATAATAAACGCTTTTATCTTGCGTTAAATCAAAAATTATTTTCTGCCAGGCAATATTTATTTATGGATAATTTTATAAAATATGTTGGGAATATACATGCCGACGGACTTATATCAGCCGATTTGGGGCTTAATCTTTTTTTAAAGAAGGGGGGGTATAATATTCCTGTTATTCTTTCCATCCTTACGCAGGTAATGAATAGCAAGTCTGTTAAATTTTATCATGGGTTAGGTATTAAGCGGATTGTTTTGTCGTGTGATTTAAGCCTGAAAGAAATAGGAAAAATAGTAAAGGATAATCCATCAATTGAGTTTGAGGTTTTAATGCTTATTGGAAAATGTTTTAATCTTGAAGGTTTTTGCAGTTATGAACATTGTAATCCCAGCCGTATTTGGCCGTGTAATCAGGCATATAAAATAACTTTTGATAAAAAAAATAATCGGGAAAGTGAAGTTGCCAGGCAAATTAAGGTTTGGAGTCAAACCAGGCGGACAGACGCGTGCGGATTATGCGCGTTGGCCTGTCTTAAAAAAATAGGTGTAAAAGGTTTAAAGATAGCGGGACGTGGAGCGAATTATGAGCGAAAGAAAAAATCAGTGGAATCTATCAAATTTTTGTTGGATTATTTGAGGAATGAAACGGTTGATGAAAATGAGGTGTTTTACGCTCTGGCCAGAAAAAAATACGAATATATTTTTGGGCATGGGTGCACAAAGGCTAATTGTTATTTTCCTGAAATAGCCGTATAAAAGAATCAATATTTTTAAGAAAGATTTCTCCCTTCGGTCGAAATGACAAATAGTACGGTCGGGTTGTCATTCCGAACGAAGTGAGGAATCTTATACTGGCAATTAACAAATTATGGAGATTTTTAAGTGAAAAAAAAGAATATTAATAAAATCGAAAAGGCAGTCCATTTTAGCGACATATCTTTTTTAGGCAAAATAAAAAAAGATAAAAGGTTCTCCAGAGTTTATTTCGGAGATGAATTTTGCCCATTCCGTCTGCCTCAAAAAAATGAGTTGGAGGCGGTTCTCAAACATGTAAAAAACAATAATTTGCGGTTTACTTTTGTAACTTCATGGCTGACAAATGATGTTTTAGCGCAAGTTGAGAAGTTGTTGAAAATTATTCCAGTAAATTCTGAACTGGTTATTAACGATTATGGTTTGCTTATGTTGAATAGGAAAAAATTCAATTTTATTCCGATTTTGGGACGTTTGTTAAACGGTCAAATCCGGGGACTGCGAAGGGATTATAAAAATAGGCTTTCTAAAAATGTTTTGGAGCATTTTCAAAGTTCTCAACCTCAGATTGAAATTTTGGGAGATTTTTATAAAGAAAGAGGCATAAATAGAATTGAACTGGATAATCTGCCTCAGGGGATAAAGACTGGTTTTAAAAATATGGGTTTTTCCGGGTCATTGCATTATCCTTATGGATATATTACAACGACGAGATTTTGCCCTTATGTTATTGTTAAAAATAGATTTGGACTTATTTTTTCAATAAAAAAATGTAATAAAGCATGCCAGGAATTTTCTATCTCTCTGGAAAACGATGAAACAGA
>JBDROR010000191.1:0-3850 GCA_043809805.1 bacterium | reverse complement strand
GTCCATGAAGCTAAAAACAATCCCGGCTTATTCTCAAAAAGGGCCAGAATGAAACTATCTTTTGGCTGAACCTCCACCTGGATATTAAACCCAACCGACGCTAATTCACTCTGTACTTCACCGGCTATTTTCACAAGCTCCGATGAATCATCCGGGACAAAAAGCATTATTAACTCATTTTTAACATCAAAATATTCCTTATGGTTTAAAATCGCCCTGGCCTGTTCCGGATTAAAGATAAAATCTTTTTTTGATAATTCCAATAACTCAGGCATAATTCCCTTGTCGGATACCTCAAATAAAGGTGAAACCGCATCCTTAATTTTTTGTCTGTCAATCACCAAACCAACTGCCTCTCTCAAAAACTCTTTTTTCAACACATTGTTTTGATGATTAATCCCAAGAAAAATCGAAGCCGCTTTATTCACAGAAAACGACTCGCAGGATTCAATATTTTCTTCCGAAATAATGCTGAATCGTATATCATTTAAATATGGACGCCCTTCAAAATATTCCTCATTTGCCTCTAAAATTATTTCATTCTCATCGCCGCTCACAAATCTAAACGGCCCGCTTCCGATAGGCAAGTCCCAGAATTCATCCCCGGATTCGTTCAGGTTTTGTATAGGCAAAATAGACGCGGCGCAAAGCGAAAGATTCTGAAAAAAAGAATTGTCCAGATATCTCAAATTTATCTCTAATGTATTTGGATCCACAACCTTAATTCCAGCTATCCCGCCTGTTTTCCCGGAACGATACTCTTCAACACCCCGAACAGCATTAAAAATATAACTGTACGGAGAGCTGGTCTGTGGATTCACAACCCTTTCAAAGCTTAATTTAACATCAACCGCAGTCAAAATCCTGGAATTATGGAATTGCGCGCCCGGAAGGATATAAAATACCCATAATAAACCATCTTTAAAACTGTTATAAGATTTTGTTACCTCCGGCAGTGTATTATAAATTTTAGAACATATCTCTTTCCCAAAAGGGCTGTTCTCATTTGCAGGGTCCAAACTTTGCGGCATTGAACCAATCCCTATTTTTAGAGTTCCGCCGTATCTTGGGAACGAGGCGGCGTTAACACAACAATTCAAGATTAAAAATAACAGACATATTTTTTTCAACATACCACTCCTCACAATTTGTCATTTCGACCGAAGTGACAATCCACAACACACCCACATAACTGGATTCCCGCTTTCGCGGGAATGACGAAACACTCCACTTATTAACGCAGGCTAAAGCCTGCGGCTACCTTGTACCTTCGCCCCTTGCTACCTAATTTCATATATCTGAATATAATTCTTCTCACCCTTCTGAGTTATCGTCACAAACTCCATTCGTTTATCGTTATCAACATCCCCCAGATGAAACTTTAAAATACTCCCCTCTATCCTCGGACTTTTCCATCTAAGCAACGGACCCATCTCACCCAATTTAAGGATATATATATAATCAAAAGAATTTTCCCTTACCGGCTCGTTCGAAGTTATAACTAGTTCAGACCTGTCGTTATCATCAAAATCAATAGGTTCAAAATAACTGCCGAATAAATCTCCACTCTGCCATATCTTTTTCTTATTTAATTCAAATACCGAAAGAGCGCCGTTATTGTCCAAAACACACCATCTTTTTTCTATAAATTTATCCGGGGACATTATTGCCAATGAATAAAAATCCGCCGGTAAATTTATATCCGAAACCCGTAATTCCCCTATTGAATTAATATACAGATGCTTAACTGCCTCACCGCTGTAATAATTTCTCCCGCCTAAAAACGAGCTTAGGAATAACGATGTCCAAGGCTTTTTCCCCATCACGCCTATAATTTCATCTTTCAAATCAACTATTTTTTGAAACCGTCCGTCATCCCATTCAAAAACCTCTCCACCCACTCTCTGAAAAGAGGATAGAGTTATTTCCTTTTTGTCATTACGATTAAGATCCGTTATAAAAATATGGCCTATCTTTTCCCTTGATTTAATCCTCGTGTCAGGATCAACAGAATAAGCAAAAGACGTAACCTCTTCAAAACCGACATCAAGATGGAAAATTTTTACGGACGACGGTGTCAACGCTATAAAATCATTTACTCCGTCATTATCAATATCGCTAATTTCAAAATCCAGAATTTTATAAGGAAAATGCGTTTCTCTTTTTAAGAATAAATAATCTTCAGGCAAATTAAATCTCGGTGCTTCCACTTCTGTCTGCAAGAGAAAACTTATTTTTTCGTCTTTTTTTATCTCTTTCTCAATAACAGCGGATATCTCACCTGTCTCTCCATTAAACATCTGGAAGTTAAAATACACATTTTCTCCCAAATCCATAATCCGTCCTGTAATCACGATTTCAGACACCAAATTTTTCGCGATTTCTCTCGCGAATTCCGCGTTTATGAACCCATTATATTTATTAATGCCAAGTTTATTTTTAACCTCAGCTAATTTCTCTTCATCCGAAAATAAAAATTTGTTTTCTTTTAATCTAGATGTAAATAAGTTTGATACCGTGCCGGAAAAAACATCCATCCGATTGGGATTAACAGGTACCAATCCAAGGAAAACGGCCTTTCGGCCTTTCCAACTTGATACCACCTCTTTTGCTAAACCATTCGCTAAATCCTGAAATTCTATTTCATCTGCAAATACAAAGAGAGATGTTCCCATAAAACACATAATTAAAAATATTATTGTTAACTTTTTCATTTCAACACCTTAAACAATTTATAGAAATCCGTTACCGACAAATCCTCAGCCCGCAAATTAGTGTCAAGTTTTAACGAGCTGAATATTTTTTCAATATCCTTTTTTTCTTTTTGCGTTTGCCACGACAAAACCTTTGTTATTTTTTTTCTTCTAAAGCGGAACGATTCCCTGACAAAAGAAAAAAACGTATTTTCATCATCCAACGCAATCAGCGGTTTTTCCCGAACTCGTAATTTTACAATCGCGGAATCCACCTTTGGCGGCGGTAAAAACTTTTCCCTTCCGACAAAACCCGCCATTTCAACATCCGCGTAAAATTGCGTAAATACGCTTAATGAACCATAATCCTTTGTACCGGGCTTCGCGCTTAATCTTTCAGCCACCTCTTTTTGTATCAAAAACACAATATGGGAAAAACTTTTTCTCTTTTCTATTAATTTTACCACTAAAGGGCTTGTCAGATAATAGGGAATATTCCCGATTATAACCGCCTTGTCAAATCCATTTTCCTTTATCAAACACCCCAAGTCCAATTTCAGAATATTGCCGCTGTATACCCTTAAATTTTCGTATTTCAAATATAAAAGAACCTTTACCAATTTTTCATCAAGTTCAACAGCTAAAACCTTTTTGGCTTTGCCTACAAGATGTTTCGTTAACTGGCCTTTGCCCGCGCCAATCTCAATTACCAAATCGTCTTTTTTAATCTCCGCGGTATTCGCGATCTGTTCAAGCGTACTTTCATCATGTAAAAAATGCTGACCCAATTTCATTCGCATTTCGTTGCTCGTATTTCGTCGGTTGTATAATTGCTATTTCGACCGACAATCTTGTCATTTCGACCGAAGGGAGAAATCTTTCCCCGTAGGGGCGAGGCGGTGCCTCGCCCTCCCATTTCGGGCGACCCACCGGGTCGCCCCTACAGTTGGGCTAAAGCCCCCCCTTGCTACTTAAATTTACAATCTCCGCCGCCATCTTAATCGCCGCCTCCATACTTCCTGTTCCCGCGATACCTTTTCCGACAATATCAAACGCGGTCCCATGATCAACGGAGGTCCTCACACACGGAAGCCCTAAAGTTATATTCACCGCGTTGCCAAATGATACCATTTTTAGCGGAATTAGTCCCTGGTCGT
>JBDROR010000190.1:0-3437 GCA_043809805.1 bacterium | reverse complement strand
CGTAAAAAAGCACAGATGCTAAAGTCGTTTCCTGAAATTGGCGGTATATACCAAGATTTAGAGAGAAAAGATGTCAGGGTGATATACTATACGCATTATAGAATTGCCTACCTAATCATTGACTCGCAGAGAATAGATATTCTTGGTGTGTTTCATGGCGCAATGGAATTAAAAAATTATATAAAAATAAATTAATTTTATCCAGCGGACGCCGCATGGCAGCACCGCTGATTTAATTTGTTAAAAAAAGGATAATAAAAAGCGTTCCCATTGTTATGCTAATGGGCTTCATAGGCGGCCTCTTTTTCACGGACGTTATGTTTGCGGGAATTCATGCCCCCGCGGTGCGTTTTTTTGCGGCTGAGCTCGGATGTTAGACATAGAAAAATTAAAAAATGAATAAAAATAATAATTATTTCTGTTTAGCAACTAGTTTTAGCATTAAAGAACAGATTTATGCTCAAATAACCTTCAATGGATTCTGGGGATTTGGATTTCTAGGAATAATTCTGCAAGATTGGAAGTGGGCTATAATATATTTGTTCATTGTAGCGTGTGGTATATTAGGACTTGTACAAAGACATTTAACTTGCCCAAGATGTCCTCATTTGCATGTACATGGTTCATGTTTACAATTACATCCAAAAATAACAAAATTATTAATAAAAGAACAAAAGAATAATCCATTTAGTCTTAATGAAAAAATACTTTTTGTCTCAATCTTCTTGTTGATCACTATTTTCCCAATTTATTGGTTAAAGAATAATATTTGGTTTTTAACGGGATTCCTTCTTTTTGGAAGCATGTGGTATTTGGGGCAATTTTTATATTTTTGCAAGAGATGTCGTGTTTCTTCATGTCCATTTAATAAAACAAAAAAATAGCAATCCAGCCGACCTAACTCCGCGCCTTCGGAGCTCCGTTAGACTAAAAAATGCTGACGATAATACTATTGTTGGATCGGGAAATACGTAAGAATTAAGATTTTAACAAAGGCACTCGCCATTAGCAAAGCTAGTATAAATCACTCTCTATCTTGTTATATCTAATACCTTATATCTTAAAGTCCCCGCAGGGACTTTAATTTCGACTGTATCGTTTTTTCTAAGCCCAAGCAAATTATTGCCTATGGGAGAAGAGATAGAAATCTTGCCTTCTGTAAAATCCGCCTCTATTTCCGACACAAGGGTATATCCCAATTCTTCATTTGAATCCAAATCTTGCAGTTTGACTGTCGCTCCAATCAGAACTTCGTCCTTAGAAATATTCGAATCATCCAGTATTTGCGCGCGGCTAAATTTATCTTTCAGATCAGAAATTCTTTTTTCATTAAATGCCTGCGCTTCTTTTGCCGCGTCGTATTCGGCATTTTCGCTTATATCCCCATGATCCCTTGCCGCGCCGATCTCTTTTGAAATTTCTCTCCGCCGTGTGGTTTGCAAATATTTTAACTCTTTCGCTAATTTTTCGTAGCCGTCTTTGCTTAAATAAATTTGCCCTTTACTCATAATTTACACCCCTAGTGCTCTGTTAAACTAATTCTTGATGATGATAGCAGAGGCTATTTTGGCCTGATTCAAGGCGCGAGAAGCATTGCATACCCTCTGCGGTATGCATGCGACGAGCAACGCAGAAGCTGGAAAAAAGAGCCCTGCCCTTCGGGAATGCCCACCTTTGGCCAATTTCTGCCTCACTCCTCCTTGACGTATCACAGAGGATACGCCTGCGTCGTCGTTCGTTGAAATTGTCTCAAATCTGGGCATTCTATCACATCAAAATTAATTTAACAGAGCACTCGTTCGATAACCTTGCAAATCCAGTGTAATATAAACAAAACCCAGCGATTTTAATTCATCATTTATTTTTTCCCGAATATCTTTTTGGTTAAACCGTTCGATATCTGATGGTTCGACTTCAATCCTCGCAAGGCTTTCATGCATTCTTACACGAAATAATTTAAATCCCAGAAGGGAAATAAATTTCTCCGATTCCTCTATTCTTTTCAGATTTTCCTTTGTTATTTTTTCTCCATAAGGTATCCGCGAAGACAGACAGGCTAATGAAGGTTTATTCCATGTCGGCAATCCTAATTCACGGCTCAAACAACGAATATCTTCCTTAGTTAATTTCGCGTCCAAAAGCGGACTGCGAACACCAAATTCTTCCGCCGCTTTTCTTCCGGGACGAATATCTTTTAAGTCATCTATATTTGTCCCGTCACACACCCATTTTATATTTTTTTTTTCGCAATATCGGACAATTTCGCGAATAATCCTTTTTTACAAAAATAGCAGCGGTCAGGAGGATTAGACATAAAATTATAATCATTCAACTCATTCGTTTTTATCACTTCATGCCTTACTCCAACAGCCTTAGCTAATATCGCGGCTTCCCGCAATTCCGCTTCGGGATGTATCTCTGATCGGGCTGTAATTGCCACCGCATTTTTACCTAAAACATCATATCCAACCTTTAATAAAAACGCGCTGTCTGCTCCGCCGGAATAAGCTAATACAAACGCGCCCATATTTTTTACATCTTTTGTGAGATTATTAAATTTTTCTTTTAATGAATTTTTCATCCGTATAAGATTCCTCACTCCCGTTCGGAATGACAATACGGGCGATTCATGAATCGCCCCTACACACTCCACTCATCTTATGCCACCAACTCATCTCTAACTTTGGACAATTTACCCTTCAATCTCAAAATGGCCTTGGTGTGCATCTGCGACACTCTTGACTCAGATACCTCCAGAAGATCTCCTATTTGTTTTAGGGTCAATTCTTCAAAATAATATAAGGAAACCACCTTTTTTTCCCTTTCAGGTAATCTCTCTATAGCCTGCTGTAAAACTTCTTTTTTCTCCTGAGCCTCACTCTCTTCTTCAGGATTTGGAATTTTAAAATCCTCTACCAAATCAAAAATCTGCACTGCCTGATCATCATCTTTGACTGTCCAGAATTTATCCAAAGAAACAATAGCTGTATGATTCACTTTTGTAACCAAATCATGGAAATCATCCATATTAATACCTAATGCACTGGCCACTTCAGTATCGGTAGCGTGCCTCTTTAACTCATTTTCCAATTCATTACAAGTTACCTCCAATTGCCTTGCCTTCTGCCTGACTGAACGAGGAACCCAGTCTAACGCCCTTAACTCATCTAAAATCGCGCCTCTGACACGGGAAATAGCGTAAGTTTTAAACTTTATTCCTCTATCCGGATCAAATTTATCAATCGCATCCATAAGTCCAATAATCCCGCAACTGACCAAATCATCCGATTCACTATTTGGTTTATACGTTGGTAAACACATTTCAATACGACTAACTACATATCTGACAAGATACATATATTTTTTAATAATCATCTCTTTAATCCTATAATCTTTCCTTTTTTTATACCGGGTCCATAAACCATGGTCTTCCTCTG
>JBDROR010000189.1:0-3137 GCA_043809805.1 bacterium | reverse complement strand
GGCCAGAATGTTAATTCTTATTATGATGAAAATAAAGATTTTGCCGATTTACTGGTGGAATTAAATAAGGTTAATGGCTTACAAAGAATAAGGTTTATGACATCGCATCCGAGGGATTTAAGTGAAAAAATTATTCAAACGATAAATAAATGCCCAAAGGTTTGCGAGCATTATCATCTTCCTCTTCAGTCGGGTTCAAACCGCGTTTTAGGGCTGATGAACCGCGGTTACACAATTGAAGAATACGATAAAAAAATTAAAATTATCAGGGAATTAAAACCGCGGACAGCCGTTACTACCGATGTTATTATAGGTTTCCCGGGTGAAACTGAAAAGGATTTTGAAGATACATTAAATTATATTAAAGAAACTGAGTTTGATGCTACCTTTACTTTCATGTATTCGAAAAGGCCTGATACCAAGGCCTCGGAATTGGAAGATTCTGTGCCTGAAGCTGTTAAGAAAAATAGGCTGCAAAAAGTAATTGATTTACAGGAAAATATATCAAGGCAAAAAAATGGGAAACTTTTAAATAAAAAAGTAAATGTATTAGTTGAAGGAATTTGTAAAAACGAAAAACATAAATTATTTGGCAAAACAAGAACGGGTAAACCGGTTATTTTTAGCGGGGATGCCGGTTTGGCCGGACAGGAAATAATTGTAAGAATAACGGGCACGGGGCCGCATACATTAACAGGTGAAATAATTTAAATCCCCCTTTTATTCCCCCTTTGCAAAAGGGGGATTTAGGGGGATTTTCAGGAGAAAAAATGGATTCATTGACACCAAAAGAGATCGTTGTTGAATTGGATAAATATATTATCGGACAGACGAAGGCGAAGATGGCGGTAGCTATAGCGCTCAGAAACCGCTGGCGAAGGCAGAACCTGCCGCCTGATTTAAAAGACGAAGTTACGCCAAAAAACATCATAATGATAGGGGCGACCGGTGTGGGAAAAACAGAAATAGCGAGAAGGCTGGCCAGATTAGTTAAAGCACCTTTTTTGAAAATTGAAGCATCTAAATTTACCGAAGTTGGATATGTTGGGCGGGACGTAGAATCAATGATTAGAGATCTCTCGGATATATCGGTAAAAATGGTTCGTGAGGAAAAGACAGAAGCGGTTCGAAAACAGGCCGAAGAGATGGTTGAAGAAAGACTGCTTGATTTCCTTCTGCCCGTGGAAAAAATAGAAAAAAGCAAAGATGACCCGAATGTTGACAAGGAAGTCGCGACAACCGCGGAAAAAAATGAAAGAATGGCGCGGACAAGGGAAAAGATAAGAGAAATTTTAAAAAAAGGAGAATTGGAAAACAAAAACATTGAAATTGAATCAAGGGATTCACTTATGCCGATGGTAGAGATTTTTTCTTCATCGGGTATTGAAGAGGTTGGTATGCAGCTTCATAGCGCGATGGGAAATCTTTTCCCTAAAAAATCCAAAAAACGGCGGATGAATATTGCCAATGCCAGAAAATTTCTGTTTCAGGAAGAGGTTCAGAAACTTATAGATATGGATGATGTTATTTTAGAGGCGTTGAAACGTGTCGAAGAAACAGGGATTATATTTCTTGACGAGATAGACAAGATTGCCGGCCGTGAATCGAGCAAAGGGCCTGATGTGTCGCGGGAAGGCGTTCAGCGGGATTTACTGCCTATAATTGAAGGGTCAACTGTAACCACAAAATACGGTATGGTTAAAACAGACCATATTCTTTTTATCGCGGCAGGAGCGTTTAATGTAAGTAAACCGTCTGATCTTATACCGGAATTACAGGGGCGGTTTCCGCTTAGAGTAAAATTAAATTCGCTTTCAAAAAGTGATTTTCTTCGTATTTTAACTGAACCGAAAAATGCTTTAATAAAACAATATATCGCGCTGTTAAAAACAGAAAGTGTCGATATAACTTTTAAAAAAGACAGTATTGAAAAAATTGCCTCCGCGGCAATGGAACTTAACTCAAAGACTGAAGATATTGGAGCAAGAAGGTTATACGCCCTAATGGAAAAATTATTGGAAACTATATCCTTTGACGCCCCGGATATGAAAGGGGATAAAATAGTAATTGATAAAAATTACGTACAAAAAAGGCTAAATCCCGATGAAATAGTAAAAGATGATGAGTTGAAGCGTAAATGGAAGGTCGGATTTGAAGAGAAAAACGGAGAGGAGGCGGGGTGAAACAATTAATTGAAAAGGCAAATGTTCTGGTAGAGGTATTGCCGTATATAAAGAAATTTTATGGGAAAACAATTGTTATCAAATACGGCGGAAGCGCTATGGCTAATGAAGAATTGAAGAAGAGCGTTTGCCTGGATATAATTTTAATGAAATATGTTGGGATAAGTCCGGTAATTATTCATGGCGGAGGTAAAGAAATATCAGGGTTAATGACTCAACTTGGCAAACAACCCAAATTTTTTAAAGGCCAAAGGGTAACAGACGCCGAAACGGTTAAAATTGTAGAGATGGTTCTTTCAGGGGCGATAAATAAGGAAATTGTCGGCATTATCAATACACAAGGCGGCAACGCGGTGGGATTGAGTGGTAAGGACGGGAATCTTATTGTCGCGAAAAAACTTGGTAGGGGCACGTTGCAACGTGCCCTTACCGGTGCTTTTTCAGGTGAAGTAAAAAAGATAAATCCCGAAGTGATTAATCTATTGGATAAAGAGGGATTTATTCCAATAATCTCATCCGTTGGATTAAGCGAGGATGGTTTTACTTATAACATTAATGCTGATTCGGCGGCTGGAGAAATAGCCTGTGCGGTTGACGCGGAGAAACTGATAATTTTAACGGATACACCGGGTGTTTTAGATAAAAGCGGGAATTTAATTTCTCAGCTGAACCGGTCTAAAATAAAAAAGTTAATTAAGGATGGTATAATACAAGGCGGGATGATACCAAAAATCGACGCGGGGCTAAAAGCGTTAAACGGCGGGGTAAAAAAGGTTCATATTGTTGACGGACGGATAACACATTCTATTCTGTTGGAGATAATGACGGATAAAGGGGTGGGGACGGAGATAGTTTAAAATAGTCGTCAGTAGGGGCGGAAATGACGGAAGCATATGCGCGGGAATGACGTAGTGGGCTTATAGGGATTTTTCGATGAAAAAAGAAAAATTATTC
>JBDROR010000188.1:0-6501 GCA_043809805.1 bacterium | reverse complement strand
GAAATAGGGGGATTTATTTAAGAAAGATTTCTCCCTTCGGTCGAAATGACAATTGGTCAGTCGAAATGATAGTTATAAGGAGGATATACATGAGGAAAGTATTAATTTTGCTGTTTTTCCTTTTTTCGTTTTTTGTTTCTGTTAATTTTTGTCAGCCGTCGGATAAAATTTCTTTGGATCTGCGCGGCGTTGACATTATTGAATTGTTCAAAATTCTCTCATTAAAAACAGGCCTGAATATTGTTCCGGGGAAAAGTGTCGGCGGCAGGGTAACGCTTTTTTTGAATAATGTTACATTTGAAGACGCGCTGGATGTCATTCTGATTTCAAATGGGTTGGCTTATGAGAGGAAGGCGGATATTATCAGCGTTATGACCGAGTCCGAATATACGGCTCTTTACGGCAAAAGATATAATGAACGCCGCAGTCTTCTTACCGCTCAATTAAAATACGCCCAGCCCTCGGATGTCTTTAAAGTTTTATCCAATATTAAAAGCGAGATTGGGAAATTGGTGGTCGATGAGAACACTGGGACGATTATTATGGTTGATATTCCTGAAAAACTGACATTGATGACTGAGATTATGCAGGGACTCGATCAGATGCCGGTTACCGAGGTTTTTGACGTGAAATACGGCGATGTCAAGGAACTGGAGGCGAAGATTAACCGTGTCAATAAGGCGGGTATCGGCCAGGTGGAGATTGATGAACGGACCAATAAAATTATCGTGACGCATCTGCCGAAAAAAATGGAAGAGATAAAACAGCTTGTTTCAACGTTTGATGAAAAAACTAAACAGGTTCTTATTGAGGCAAAAATTATTCAGGTCGCGCTTAACGAAAAATTTGAAAGAGGTATTGACTGGCAGTATGTGCTTGGCGGCACGGATTTTAAAGGATTGGAATTGAGAAATAGTTCGACGGAATTTAGCGCGGATGTTTTGGGTAAGATGAAGGTTGGGACAATTGATTCGGCTAAGTTTAAAGCGGTTCTGGAAATGCTTGAAACGACAGGCAAAACCAAACTGCTTTCCCAGCCGAGAATTACAACCCTTAATAATCAGGAAGCGAAGATAATGGTTGGAACGCGCGACGCGGCGATTATCCGCACGAAATCCGCGGAGACGGGTGAGGCTACAGAGAGTGTGCAATACATCGACGTTGGAGTAAAATTAAATGTTACGCCGCATATCAATGAAAACGATTTTGTAACAATGGAAATCAAACCTGAAATTAGTTCGGTAGTGAGTATTAAAACTACCGAGTCTGGAACGCAGGTTCCTATTGTTGAGACCTCCGAGGCGGAGACAAGCGTAATGGTAAAAGACGGAGTCAGCATTATAATAGGCGGTTTGATAAAGGATGAAAAAAGTAAGAGCGAGCAGGGAATTCCTATCCTTCGCAGTCTTCCTCTAGTTGGTATTCTTTTTCAGAGAAAAGTGGATGAGATTAAAAAGACAGAGATGGTTGTGTTCCTTACGCCGCATATAATTAGCGGGGAAGTGGAGTATGACGCGAAAGGCGGAATGGGCGCGGAAAGTGATATTTCGCCGGACGGAAAAGGCCTTAAGCCGTTGGAGGAATGAATTGTAGGGGCGACCCTATGTGGTCGCCCGAATAAAAGAGGGCAGCCACACAGGGCTGCCCCTACAGAAGAAAGATTTCTCCCTTCGGTCGAAATGACAAAAGTTGTGCGGTCGAAATGACAAAAGTGTGCGGTCAGGTTGTCATTCCGAGCGGGAGCGAGGAATCTTATACTGGGCCCAATTGAAGAAAGATTTCTCCCTTCGGTCGAAATGACAAGATGGTGCGGTCGAAATGACAGTAAGGATTGTCATTCCGAACGAAGTGAGGAATCTTATACTCACAGAGGAGATTTATAAATGAAAAAAAATATTGCTTTCGCTTTAGTCGCTTTAGTCGCGTTATTTGTCGTTTTCCGCCATTATTCCAACATTATCAGCCTTCAAAAAGAAAGAATCGTGGAAACCGAAGCGGAGAATAAAAAAGTAATCTCGGAACGTGAAGATATAAAAGGAAAATATTCGAAACTCGACAAAGAGAAAAATGTTATTTACGCGTCCACTTTGGTTTTGGGAGATAAAGTAAGTTTGTTGCTTCGAACGCAAAAAAATGAAAGGGCAAAGTTTAATTCCGACCGGGCGTATCTTTCAACGCAGGTTAGTTCTCTGGAGCAAGAGAAAGAAGGTATTTTAAAAACGATGTCCGACAAAGAAGCGGATTTTAGTTTAAGGTTAAAAGAACTTCAGGAAAAACTTGAGAAAGCGGATATGGGCCGTAAGGAACTGAGCAGCCTTTTGTCGAAAAAGAATGAAGAATTGCAAGATAGTTTGAGAGACGCGAGGGATTTGAAAAATAAAAAATCCGAATTGGAAAATACGGTTTCAGAGTTAACGGATAAGATCAAAGAGCTTGACGGGCGGATAACCTCGCTGAAAAAAGAGAAGACAGATTTTATGATTTTAGCTGAAGGATTAAAAAAAGACTTACTTGAGACAGATGAAGAACTAAAGGCCGCGGAAAGAGAAATTGAATTGTTTGAGACAAGTTATGATACAACTGTTTTGGCGCGTTTCAGAAAAAAACTGGCGAAGGAATTCGAGAAGGGATTCGCGAAAGAGCGGGAGAATTGGGATAAAGAAAAAAGAAGTTTAGATGATAAATTAACAAAAGAAAAGTTTAATTATTATTATGTCAAAGCTGTGAATTTGTTTCAGAAAAGGATGTTCGAAGATGCCGTTTTGGAGTTTGAAAAAGCGGGAAAGCTGAATCCTAAAAGTCCAAAAATCGATTACAACCTCGCGATAATCTATGATGATCATTTAAAAGATAAAAAAAGAGCTGTGGGACATTATAAACAATATCTGAAATTGAATCCAAAAGCGGCCGATCGGGACGAGGTTAAGGAGTGGATTAAAGACGCGAAAGTAAGTAGCAAGGGGATGTAGGGGCGACCGGCCGGTCGCCCGTATGTTGTCATTCCGAGCGGGAGCGAGGAATCTGTTGTAGGGGCGACCCGGTGGGTCGCCCGAAATGGGAGGGCGAGGCACCGCCTCGCCCCTACGGGGAAAGATTTCTCCCTTCGGTCGAAATGACAAAATAGTGCGGTCGAAATGACAAAATAGTGCGTTCGAAATGACAAAATAGTGCGTTCGAAATGACAGGGTAGGTTGGGTTGAGCTTGCGAAACCCAACTGTTTACTTCCGTCATTCCCGCGAAGGCGGGACTCCAGAGGTCACAAGATAAGAGAGGTCACCAGTTGAAGAAGCCACCAAGTCACCAGTGTGAGAGAGATGTTTTAAAACTGGCGCTCTGGTGGCTTTTTTGTTTGTGGCAAGGGGCGTTAGCTCCGTGATTCAGCATTGTAGGTTGGGTTGAGGAACGAAACCCAACAATTTATGGAATGGAGGAACAAAATGGAGATTAAAATAGTTTTTGAGAAAGACGAAGACGGGGTGTATGTAATTACATGCCCATCTTTTCCGGGTGTTTCTCAGGGCAAAACAAAAAAAGAGGCATTGGAAAATATAAAAGAGGCTATTAGGCTTCATGTAAGATGTTTAGCTGAAGATGGATTACCGATGTTAAAACGAAGAGGCGTGGAGGAAAAACTTGTTGAGGTAGCGCTGTGAGTAAACTTCCAGTTGTATCTGGAAAAGAAATGATAAAGGCCTTGATGGAAATAGGTTATTATGTTCGCGATCAGGAAGGTAGTCATATCCATTTGAGACATCCGAGCAGGCTGCCGTTAACTGTGCCGAACCATAGGGAAATAGCGAGGGGTACATTGAGGACGATTATTAGAAATTCGGGATTGTCGGTGGAGGAGTTTAGTGATTTGTTGTAGCAAGGGGCATTAGCCCCGTCTGTCATTCCCGCGAAAGCGGGAATCCAGTTGAATAACGGAGGAACGGTGGTAAAAAAATTGATGATAATGATGTTGATGATATTTGTAGGGGCGACCCGGTGGGTCGCCCAAATATGGCGGATAGGAGGGCGACCCAACGGGTCGCCCCTACGGAGGAAATATGATTCGTAGATTGATAAATATAACGACAATGTTGTTAATATTTGTAGGGGCGCAATTCATTGCGCCCGAACGCGGGAATCCAGTCTTCGCCGCCTCCAACCCCATCGGCCTCTGGCACATGGACGAAAGTCCGGCAAGCGACAGTTCAACAATTTATGATTCGTCCGGGAATGGCAATGACGGGACGCTTACTACAAATGATGGGACGGTTAACAAAGCAACAGCGGGGAAAGTTGGCGGGGCGTTGAGCGAAATCAATCATGGAGGTTTTTAAATGGCTGAGCTGAGTTCTAAATGTGGATTAATAAGCCGTGATTCCAACGGTTGTGCAAGCCCTTCAGCTTTGACAAAGATAATTGGCTGGTTTTTTTCTCTATTTGCCCGGGCAACCGTTACACTACGTTCATTAAATTTCGGGTCATCAGCTAATAAAAATACTACTAATGCGTCATCAGGAATTTGTTCACCTACCTTAGGATGCGCTAACACATATTTACTAAATTCTGCGCTTAATGTTAAACTTTTCTCAAAAAATTTCTTTTCAGTCATATCGCGCTATGGGATGCCATTTGTCATTAAAAAATATTTCGAGTTGGATAACAAATCCTGTTATCTGATTTTTAAACGATGCATGTTGGTGCCGCCAGCGGCATCCAATATCTAAATTGGTAATGAATTTTGTAGCTTTAATGTCTGACATTTATTGAAAAAAGTTTATCATAAGAGAGTTGGAGTGTCAAGAAATTTCTTGAACGAACGCGGGATTTTGGGATAAAGGTTAATGTGTAGGGTGTGGATTTTCGTCGGTCGTATTTCGTCATTCCCGCCCCCGATTACAACATTCGAGGGCCGGCTCCGGCGGGAATCCAGTACGTTGTCATTCCGAGAGAAAGTATCACTAGGAACCAACGTCCCCTAGGTTTGTCGTCTGCACCACCGTCCCTAAGTGCCCACTAAGTGCCCCTTAGGGAATTGGGGATAAAGTTATATCGGAGGTGATAGATATGAAACTGCAAGTTATTATTGAACAAGATGAAACGGGTTATTATGTTGCTGAAGTACCTGCGTTGCCCGGTTGTGTCTCTCAGGGTAAAACTATAGCAGAAGCAAAGGTCAATGTTAAAGAAGCTATTATGGGATGGCTGGCAGTTATGAATGAAAAAACCAAACATCGCCATGCACAGCTCGTAGAGGTGTCGGTATGAACCATCTCAGACTGTGTTCTGGTGTGGTTGCTGTAAAGAAGTTTAAACGTGCCGGCTGGATAGTTGCTCGTCAAGCCGGTTCTCATGTGATGCTTGTAAAAAGAGGATACCTTTATACACTGTCGGTTCCCCAGCATAAAGAGCTTGGGGTGGGTATTCTCCGGAAGCTTTTGAAACAAGCGGAGTTGAGCGTTGACGAATTCAATGCGCTGTAACATGGAAACACCTACAATTTGTGGGAGAAGCTTTTTGAGATGGAATAACGGAGGCACAATGGTAAAGAAAATAATAATATTAATGTTGATGATATTCGTAGGGGCGGCATTTATGACGCCCAATATGATAAATCAGGGCGTGATAAATCACGCCCCTACGGGGGAAATATGATTCGTAGATTGGTAAACATAACGACAATGTTGTTAATATTTGTAGGGGCGCAATTCATTGCGCCCGAAGGCGGGAATCCAGTCTTCGCCGCCTCCAATCCCGTCGGCCTATGGCACATGAACGAAAGTTCAGCAATCCATAATTCAACAATTTACGATTCATCCGGGAATGGCAACGATGGGACGCTTTATACAAATGACGGAACGGTTAACAAGGCAACGGCGGGGAAAGTCGGCGGGGCGATATGAAAAGAGAAACGATATATATCGATACTTCAATTCCAAGCGCTTATTTTGATTTGAGGGAGCCGGAGAAGATGGCTGTTACTCGGCAGTTTTGGAGAGACGCAAACGATAAATATAGATTGTATTTGTCCAATATTACCATTATGGAATTGGACGCGGACAAAGAGGAAAAACGGATAAAATATAGAGAGTTGATAAAAGATATTCCGATATTGGAAATTACTTCAGATGTTGATAGAATTGTTGAACTGTATATTAAAGCTAAAATTATTCCTGTAAAATTCAGGATAGATGCTATTCATGTAGCGGTGGCAGTGGTTCATAAGATAGATTATTTTGCGACATGGAATTGCAAGCATATCGCCGGAGCGCACAAACGGAAGCAAATACGGGAATTTAATTTGCAAGAAGGGTTATTTTTTCCTGAAATAATTATTCCCACGGAAATAACAGAGGAGAAGTAAAATTATGGATATGGATAGAGAACCTTTATTTATGCGGGATTTGCATAAAAGACAAAGTAAAGAATATGAACGAACTAAACGATTGACTGTCCCTCAATTTGTTGAATATATTAATAATCGGGCTAAAAAAAGCGGATATTTAAAGAGT
>JBDROR010000187.1:0-10037 GCA_043809805.1 bacterium | reverse complement strand
ATTTGTAGTGTTGGCAGTCCTATTTCCAGAACGTCCGGCACCATCCAGACATGGGTAAAGATTAATCCGGAAATTAAGGATTTAATGACGGATAAATATATTTTCCGGACAACCACGGATGCCGCAACACGCAAAAATCAGATTGCCTTATATTATAATACAGACGGCCGTTGGGTATTTCATACAGGTGATTCTACTGGGACAAATTATACTACAGCCGCGGTTGCTGATAATCTTCCTTATGGCTGGCATAATTTTGCCGCGACATGGGATACTTCAGCAATAAAGTTATATATTAACGGCGAATTACGAGCAAATACACCTGGCCCAAAATTAGTGAATTTTATCGCTGACAGGTATTATTTGGGGAGCGGCGGTTCAAGCGGCCAAATTAGTACATTATTAGATGAGTTTTTGCTTGATACAACGGCAAAAACCGCGGAACAAATTTTAGCGAATATAACGCCTGTCAGTTATAATTATAATGCCTCTTCCGGAATGATAGAGATGTGGATAAAACCGGTGGGATGGGATGGGACAGAGACAACAAAACAGCATTATTTTTTTGATGCCAAGCCTTATACAAATTCGGATACCAGTCGTATTTCTTTATATTATGACACAATTGGAAGTGTTACGTTTGATGTTTATTCTTCTACCGGGAATAGGGGAAGAGCCAGTTTTTACGCGGGCGCTTTGATGGATCCGTCGGCATTTCATTATTACGCCGGGACATGGGATGAAAAGAGCGTTAACTTGTATATTGACGGTTTATTGATGGATAGCGCCGCGTTGGCAGGAGCGCCTGGTAAAATAGCGCACCAGTTGTTTATCGGAAGTGATGCCAATATGACTAATAGCGCGTCTTCGGTTATTGATGAAGTGCAAATTGGAGTCTTCGATACAGCCGTGTATTCCGGTTATACTGATTATAGCGGTACAAGTGCCGGCTCAACTCCCGGTCAGGCAAAAAGTTATTTGCCGAATCCCGGAAGTTTAGGATTATTACTGCATTATGACACTGCGTTTAATGGTGTGGATGGAGAAGCAGCTTTGTATCAAAGCGTTTCTTTAGACAGCGCCAAATTTGACAGCGGTGTGTCGGTTACAAAAAATGGCTATCTAAGTTATCTTTCCGGGGATGGGTATCGGGAACTTTCTGATACGGCAGGCACGATGGTTAAACATTTTAACAATAATTTGGGGAATGATATTTTAAGTTCAACGGGTATAACATGGACATACGGATTTTTGGGTGGAAGTAATGGCGCGGTGTTGGTTGATTCGACGGATGTGTTGAGTTTTATTAGTAATGGAGAAATAAGTCCATCTGAGGCAGGTCTTGTGGCTTTGTGGCATATGAATTCGGGATTTTCATCTGAAGCTGATGTTGTAGATTCCAAAGGGACAAATCATGGAACGGCAAAAGGAAATGCAACACTTAATACTTCAAGTCAAAAATTAGGCGCAGGATGCGGGAGTTTTGATGGGAGTGGGGATTATGTTCAGACACAAGATTCCAATCTTCCTTTTGGAAGTAGCGTTAGAACAATTGTAGCGTGGATATATGTCAATGCTTATAATTCTTATAGTCATATAGTTCATTATGGATCTGCTTCTACGGGACAATCTTGGGGTTTAGTCTTAAGTATCACTGGAGGTTTGTTAGCTCACGAGTGGGGTATTTATCAAATTACAGGAACTGTCCCATTAAAGCAGTGGACACAGGTTGCTATCACATTGTCTTCTGGTGGAGTTAAAACTCATTATATTAATGACGTGAGTGTTGGGCAAGCTACTTATGTTCAAACAAACACAGTTAGTTCTGGAATATTTAGAATAGGAAGCAGAATTGGCACTCCGGCAGAATATTTTGCTGGCCTCATCGACGAAGTCGCTGTTTACAATCGGGCGTTGGATTCCAGTGAGATATATAATCATTTTATTAGCGGTGATGCTATTTCCAGAACTGCCGGTACCATCCAGACATGGGTGAATGTTAATGCGGGAATTAAGGATTCAGGCGAGAATAGATATATTTTCCGTATGACCACAGATACTGCGACAAGCAAAAACCAAATTGCCTTATACCACAACATGGGCGGCTTTTGGGGATTTCATACAAGCGATTCTACTGGAACCGGATTCTCAGCAACAGCTGCTGGTAATCTTCCATACGGCTGGCATAATTTTGCCGGCACATGGGACAGTTCAGCAATAAAGTTATATATTGATGGTGAGTTAAAGAAGACTGTGATTAGTAACCTGCCGGATATTATTGCCGACAGGTATTATTTGGGGTGCGGCGGCTCGAGCGGCCAAATTAATACCTCATTAGACGAATTTTTAATTGATACAACGGCAGAAACAGCAGACCAGATTTTAGCAAATATGAGACCTGCAAATTATAATTATAACGCGTTTTCAGGCACAATAGAGATGTGGATGAAGCCGGCGGACTGGAATGGCGGTGAAACAACAAAGCGGCATTATTTTTTTGACGCGAAACCTTATTATGGTTCAGATACCAGCCGTGTTTCTTTATATTACGATACGACTAAAAAGATTAAATTTGATGTTTATTCGTCTGCCGGTGTTTTGGGGAATGTTAATTATGCTGTTGAGGATATACTCAATTTTGATTCATTGACATTTCATCATTATGCCGGGACATGGGGTAAGAGCGGCGTTAATTTGTATATTGACGGTTCGTTAGTATGTAATACCACATTGGCGGTTATACCTGATAAGAGAGCGCATCAGCTGTTTATTGGTAGTGACGCCAATATGGCTAACGGCGCGTCTTCCGTTATCGATGAGGTTCGGATTTTTGATACAATTAGAGATACCGGACAGATTGTCGAAGACGCAGGCGGGTTAAATGATTATAGAGGATATTATGTTGATGTTTTTAACCCTTATGAGGGTGGAAGCTGCCATCCTGTTAATGTTGATTCTGATGCTTATGACTCTAGTGTAAAGGAAAATAATCCGGATATATCCAAGATGGAATGTTTAAAGTGTCATTTACAGCATGGAGGAGAGATTGTTCAGTTTGTAAATGTGGATAGCAATATGAGTGAAAGGATTCCGGGTTATAACAATAGTACAAAGAAAGGTGTAACTTTATTCTGTTTAAGCTGTCACATGAGGCCTGATATTGATTTTGATACAATTATAGATTTAGCTTCCTGTGGATATACTTTTAGCGGCTCTGATACTACATACGATGGAAAACCGATTCAGTTAAGGCCTTTGACTGCCGGTGGCATACCGGAAACAACTACATCTGGAGACTATTATTATCCAATAGATACCGCGTCAGCTCATTTTGACAGTAGTTTTGGAAACAGCGCGGTTGGCGGTCTGTCCTGCACGGATTGTCATGATCCACATGGATCGATTAATAAATCATTATTGCAGGATTTTGAAGAGGTAAAAGATAAGAGAGATTATAATCGTGACGGGATTAAGACGAGGAAGATTAACTATAATAATCTGGAAAGTGTAAAATTGTCCCAACTAAACGAAGAGGAATTTTGTTATTTCTGTCATAACGGGAAATTTAATACGACGGGGGTGAACCCGCCCGGTTCGGTTCCCGGCGATGGAAGATACCGGAAGATGAAAAATATTGAAAGTAAATTCGCGTATAGCGGCGCTCATCATATGGTTGATGATAAGGAGCAAGCTGATAAAGGTGTGCAAATTGAATGTACAAATTGTCATAATCCGCACACTGCCCGAAGGGACGCGATAGTCCTTAATCCGCAAACCGGACAGAAGGCTTATGTAACCACTATGGTCCAAATGAATTCATTTTGTGTAGGCTGTCACGGTGACAGCGCGATTAGCCCTGCTATTTTGACTACATGGGATGAAGGTGTCCAATTTCCGGGAACTTTGATAAATAAGCCTGAGACAGAATGGTCAGGTAATTCGTGGAATGAATTTAATAAACAGTCAATGGCCTTTGGGAATAAACACTATGATACACTCGCATGTACCGCCTGCCACGATCCGCATGGAAGCAGTAATTATATGGGGCTGGTTGGGTCGAATGTTTATGGTTTAGAACTGATGGCGCAGATCAAACCGGATGGCAGGGCGCGTTATGAGGTATATAGCACTGTAACCGGGGCAAGCTATGGTCTTAATAAGTTCTGTTTTGGATGCCATAAAGGCGTGCTTGGGTATGATACTAGTTATCCCGGGAATTATGTTTATCCAGGGGAGGACGCTTATACCGAATGGGACTTTGGAATTGTTGATGGTTCATCCCAATATAGTCATTTAACCAAGTATGATTTGATAACAAGCGGTGGATATGCCTATGTGGCTCCAGATATCTATGGTAAAGATAAAGATTGTGATTATTGCCATAACCCGCATGGGCCGGATTATGTGAGAGAGTATATGGTTAGAGACAACGTTCCTCAGGATTTGGATAGAAATTCATCTAACTATGGCGATAGGATTGACGAGGAGGATTGGTTTCAGAATTTTTCCGCCACGGGAGTGGATTTCTGTCTCAGTAAGGGATGCCATGGGACAAACCGTTTCGCAAAATTAGGGCCTAAAGATCCTTATTATACTCCGGCAAGTTCTACGTGGATGTATAAACCATATGATCAGTTTAATTTGTTGGACTATAGTAGTCCTGGAGCCTTAGCGTTTTCCAGTGTCCGGCCGGAGAGTTTTATACCGGTTGGGTCCGAATATACTACTGCTCGGGCGTCAAAACATCCGATTGTGCCTTATAATGAATTCAGAAGTTATGAGAATACATTAACTTGTCTATCCTGTCATGTTCCGCACGGGTCGCCGGGGAATACGGAATTGGCAAAAAGCTATGGCAGAGATAGTTACGAAACCGCGTATTCTGCCACGTTCCCTCAGGATAACGCGGCACTGCGCCGGGCGTATTATAGGAGAATTTATTGGTGGCCGGTCACTTTCTGGAAACGAGGGGATCCGTCTGATAAGGCGCTTAGGAAGTGGGCGGATGGTAAGTATGGTGCAACTGGTGCAGTGCATAATTTTGGTGGATCTGGATGGCTCACAAGCCGCGGTAATGACGCTTTGGGCAACCTGCAGGATGATTGCTATTTTTCACCTTTTTTCCAATTATACACGCCGCCTGGAAGTTCAACTGTAAATGTTTTTGGTGGAAATCCTTTGCGGTATGCTGAGAAAACAATGGCCAGTAATATTCCTTCCGCGGGGAATAACCTTTGTTTTATGTGCCACGAAAAGGATGATATTATTGGAACTAATGGTTCTGGTGTCGATATCAATGCCACAAGATTTATTGGCCATGAGGCAGTAATAGGCGGCGCTCAGATAGGAGAAACTCAATTTAGTACTGCAACATGGCGTGGACTTAATCTGCAGTATGAGAGTGTTCCTAATGACTTTCATAATTTTACTTGTTCTATGTGCCATGGCCCTCACGCGGCTACAAATGAAAAATTGATAACAAATAAATGTTTTGCCTATAATAAAATGAAACCACCGCAGAACAGAAATAGCCTATTGTATACGCACGGCGGTCGTCCATCAGCTTATTGTCACCCTTATGATAATAGTGACAGTAGTACTAGTTATGGTGTGAATACAAATCCGAATACAGATATTCCATGGTCATCTCTACGTCCTAATTGGAATATTAATTATAATGCAGCGGATGCTGTCTACGCGTGTTCAACATTTTACGGCTGGAGAAATTCAATTGGCAACGATTCAACATCACCTGTGTTTGATACGGCTTGGTGGGAAGAAGATTCTGATTGGGAGGATGCCATAGACCCTAATCCCGCGGATAATCATCCGTTGTATAATACAGATGGTATTAGAACAGGAACAAGTGAATCAATTAAATTTGTAACAGGAGAAGATCCCAGATACGCGCCTTCTCACGAATATGATAGTGACAACATTTTTAGACTGGGAGATCGTCTAACTTTTTACTTTAGAGTATTGAGGTCTGATACTTCCGGGAAACCTGAAAACAATCTCTTATTAAACAGGAGCGGTATATACGGGGATTTTTCGTCAGTGGATGCGTATCCGAATATAAACCAATCTTTTGGCGGATACAAGTTTTATGGTAATGGTTTATATGGCTTCCATTATACAATTACCGACACGGCAATATTAAGCGAGAAGGGAATAGATCCAATACCAAGTACGACATATGAAAGTACATCTTCCACATATATTAATTTGCCCAGGGTAAAGATTAAAATAATTGATAAATCCGGTAACGCCAGTCCGTTTGATACTACTTATCGATGTATATTAGACAATGACCTAATGGGTTACCCTGAAGAGTAGTTTTTTGTCATTCCGAACGTTTTTTTGTCATTCCGAGCGGGAGCGAGGAATCTGCTGTAGGGGCGCAATTTATTGCGCCCAGAAATCAGGGCGTGATAAATCACGCCCCTACGGAAGAAAGATTTCTCCCTTCGGTCGAAATGACAAAATGGTGCGGTTGAAATGACAATTATAATGAGAACTATTTTTGTCATTCCCGCGAAGGCGGGAATCCATGAAATAAAGGAACTGGATTTCGTGTCAAGCACGGAATGACAAAGTAGGAGGATTTACAGATGAAATTAACGCATTTGGATAAAAACGGAAAAACAAAGATGGTTGATGTTGGAGGGAAAGAAGTAACATCGAGAGAAGCCGTGGCCTCGGCCGTTGTAAAGGTGAGTCCGGAAGTAATAAATTTAATCGCTAAAAATAAAATCGCGAAAGGAAACGTGCTGGAAATAGCAAAAATTGCCGGCATAATGGCCGCAAAAAAAACAAAAGAATTAATTCCATTATGCCATCAAATTAATTTGACACACATTAACCTGAATTTAGAGATAGACAAAAAAAATAATAAGATTAAAATACGATCTATTGTAAAAACAAAAGATAGAACCGGTGTGGAAATGGAAGCCTTAACAGCAGCGGCGACAGCAGGGCTTACGATTTATGATATGTGCAAGGCGGTTGATAGAACTATGGAGATTGGCGAAATCAGGCTGCTTTTAAAAAAGGGGGGTAAAAGTGGAACTTATGTGCGAAGAAAAAGCTAAAATTATAACAGGCGAGGTGGTTTCCGTAAATATAAGTTCGGAAAAAGGTGTGAGCAAAAAAAGAGTGGCAAAAATTTTGTTAAAAGAAGATTTTGGGGTTGAAAACGACGCTCACGCGAAGACGCCAAATAGAGAAGTAAGTCTTTTGGCGCTTGAATCTATTTTAAAGACAAGAAAAAAAAAGCTGGCTGTTAACCCCGGCGATTTTGCCGAGAATATTACCACTAAAGGTATAGATTTATTGCAGCTGCCGCTGGGAACGAGATTGCAAATCGGTGAAACTATACTTGAAGTAACGCAGATTGGAAAGATATGTCATTCCCGCTGTCAGGTTTTTTATAGGGTAGGGGAATGTGTAATGCCGAAAGAAGGTATTTTTGGGAGGGTTGTGAGAGGTGGGGAGGTAGCTGTGGGAGATATGATAATAGTTACAGGTGACCGTCATTCCCGCGAAGTATTGTAGGGGCGACCCTATGTGGTCGCCCTACGGAAGAAAGATTTCTCCCTTCGGTCGAAATGACAAATGGTATGGTCGAAATGACAAAACTGGTCGGTCGGGTTGTCATTCCGAGCAAAGCGAGGAATCTTGCATTGACAAAATTATGCGGTCAGGTATTACGAGCGACGAATTAGGAGAATAACAATGCACCGTAAACTAACACATGGTGTTTATTATGAAGCCCGTGAGCCGATTCTTACATGGGATGATATTGCCGGTTATCCGCAAATTAAGGAGAAGGTTAAACAATTGGTTTCACTGCCTTTAATTTGCGGAAACGAATTAGAAAAACAAGGAATACAACTTCCTACAGGAGTAATGCTTTGGGGGCCGTTGGGAGTAGGTATAAAAATGATGGCGGAGGCCGCTGCGAATGAAGCTAAAGTTAAGCTGGTCTATGTCTCCGGCCGGGAAATTTTAGGCAAACCAAAAGAATTACGAGAGGCGTTTAAAACTGCCCGTGTCGGCCAGCCTTGCGTCCTTTTTGTTTCAGATACCGAATGGTTGGCGCCTCAGCCGCATGCCGATTATTCATGGGGTAGGGGCACGGCATGCCGTGCCCCTACAAGAGGGAAACCAACGAGCTTAGCTGACAGAGAAATGACTACGATATTTTTAGAGGAACTTGATAATATTTCAGGTTTAAAAGAGGTTTCGTTAGTTGGGTCATGCTATCGCGTTGATGTGGTTGATCAATGCCTTTTTAAAGAAAAATCAAGATTTAACAGAAAAATTTTTGTTCCGCCGCCTTCGTCCGTTGAACGGGACGATATGCTAAAATTTTTTATTAACAAAACGGTTCTTAACGGAAAAGATAAACTGGATTTGGCGATATTTGCGCGAAAAACTGAAGGTTATACCGGCTGGGATGTGGAAAATTTATGTAAAGATGTAGTTGTCCAGGCTGTACAAAATAATAGCCGCGAAATAAAGTCTGAGTATTTTGATAATGCCTTCGCGAAAATTAGACCGTGGTTGACAAAAGAGATGACGGAGAAATATTTTGAACTTTACGAGCAAGATTGCCCGCATTATTACCATTTCTAGTGTAAAAAATGATTTCTAATTATTTTCCCTTTAAAAATCGCTATAATCTTGGAATTTTTCTTGTTTCACTTACGACATTATTTTACGAAATTCTTTTAACTCGTATTTTCGCGGTTGTTATTTATTATCATTTCGCGTCATTAGCTATCGCCTTAGCGCTTCTGGGATTAAGCATCGGCGCGGTATTTTATTATCTGACACAAGGATATTTCTCCAAAGATTACGATAACGCCATTTTTTACGCGTTTATTTTTTATTGTTTAAGTTATCTTTTTGTATTTTTACTGCTTATTTTTCTTTCTCATAATTCAGAAAAAATATCGGCGCTTCTAAGCTATTTTCGCGATCCATTTTATCGCCCCACCCCGTCATTGGCGGCAAAATTAAGTTTGCCTTCGTCTTTTATCTTATGGGCGAGTTTCCTTTTTATGTTATTACCTTTTATTTTTAGCGGATTTTTATCAAGTTTATACTTAACCCTGTCCGCGCAGAAAATTGGTAAAATTTATTTTTGGAATTTATTTGGCACAAGCATTGGCTGTATATTAATATTTATTTTTCTTCCTTTTTTTGGCGCCCCAAATTCATTTTTATTTATTTGTGTTTTTGGGTTGTTTTGCGGGATGTTAATACTAAAGAAAAGGAAAATATTAATGGCATCGATTTTGATTTCAATTATCGCGTTATTTATTTTTTCACTTAAAATTGAACCTGCTAAAATAAATTTTGTGAGATTGAGATTTACCGACGCTTTGATAAGTAAATGGAATTCGTATTCGCATGTGGCGGTTTATCCCTTGCAGGGGGATGTGGAGGTAAATAGATCTTGGGGGATAAGCACTCGTTATACGGGTTTTGTTCCGCCGCATTTAAATATGGTTGTGAATGAAATTGACTATACGCCAATAATAAATTTTAACGGTGATTTGTCTAAAATGGAATTTCTAAAATACGATTTGGCATCTCTGCCTTATTATTTGACAGAGTCTCCAAATGTGTTAATAATCGGCCCCGGCGGAGGGAAAGAACTGCTTTTGGCTAAATTATTTAACGCGCGGCATGTCAGCGCCGTGGAAATAAATCCTTTGGTTATTAAATTCACGCAAGAAACATTTTCTGAATTTAGCGGCAAGCCTTATAGTTTGCCAAATGTGGATGTTGTTGTTGCCGATGGCAGGGATTTTGTTAAAAAAAGCAAAGCGAGGTATGATTTAATAACTGCCACACAGGTTTACGCGTATTTAGACCCAATCGGGTCGGCATTTAGCTTTACGGAAAATTATCTTTATACTAAAGAAGCGTTTATAGATTATTTGAATCATTTGAATCCAAAAGGAATGCTGGTTATCATAAAACCTTTTATTCCTGAAGAAAAACTGCGATTTTTTTCTGTTGCCAGG
>JBDROR010000186.1:0-17642 GCA_043809805.1 bacterium | reverse complement strand
CCCCCTTTGGAAAAGGGGGATTAAGGGGGATTTTTTCAATAAAAGCCGTCAAATCCCTCCTAACCTCCCTTTTCTAAAGGGAGGAATTAATTGTATGTACTTACGCACCGACGCGATCGTTATCAGTAAAAGAAATTTTCGTGAAAATGACAGGATAATAACCTTCTACAGCCGGATTTACGGCAAGCTGGATGTGTTAGTTAAGGGTATTAGAAAAATAGAAAACCGTTTTGGAAGCACTTTGGAGTTGTTTACGTATAATGAAATCCTCTTATGGGAAAAAAAGAAAGGAGCCCTCTTAATACTTACCCAGTGCCAGACTAAAGAATCATTTTTCAAAATCCGTTCTGATTTAAAAAAGATCGCGGCGGCTTTTTACATAACTGATCTGGCTGGAGAACTTACAAAAGAAAAAGACAAAAATATAGGTATTTTTAATCTCCTTTTCGCGTTTCTCTATCTTCTGGAAAACACAAACAAACCGGGAATAATAGTCTCAAGTTTTCAATTGAGATTATTGTATATTCTGGGTTTTGGTCCGGAATTGGATAAATGCGTAAACTGTAAAAATGTTATAATAAAAGACATTCAATATTTCAGCTTCCCGTTGGGAGGAATTATTTGTAAAAATTGTGTCCGGTTTTCATCATCAAATATCAGTTTAAATCATGAAACGGCGGCAATAATGAAAAAAATAATCCGAATACCGTTAAATCGCATAGAAAATGTAGTTGTATCTCAAGTTATTTTAAAAAAAATAGAATATTTGTTTTCTCTTTATATTTTTTATCATCTGGATAAAAAAATTAAATCAAAAAAAATAATGGAAAAACTCTTTAAGTGAAACGTTCATGTCATTCCGAGCGGGAGCGAGGAATCTTATACTGGGCTCAATTTAAGAAAGATTTCTCCCTTCGGTCGAAATGACAAATTAGACGGTCGAAATGACAATATAGATGGAGATTTTTAGGTGAAACATAAATTAACCTTTCAGCAGTTAATTTTTAAATTACAAAACTTTTGGAGCAAACAAGGGTGTATGGTTCAGCCGTCTTATGATACTGAAGTTGGCGCGGGAACATTTCACCCTTCTACCTTTTTTAGGGTATTGGGACAGAAACCTTGGCGGACAGCGTTTGTTCAGCCATGCCGCAGGCCTACTGACGGTCGATACGGCCAAAATCCAAACCGCCTTCAGCGTTATTATCAGTTTCAGGTAATTATTAAACCATCTCCTACCGATATCCAAAATCTTTATTTAAAAAGCCTTGAGGAAATAGGAATAAATCCGAAAGAACACGATATTCGCTTTGTTGAAGATGATTGGGAATCCCCTACTTTGGGCGCGTGGGGATTAGGCTGGGAAGTATGGCTGGACGGCATGGAGGTAACACAATTCACCTATTTCCAACAGGCAGGAGGTTTTGAGCTAAACCCGGTTTCGGTTGAAATTACTTATGGAACGGAACGTTTATGCATGTTTATTCAAAAAGTCAATTCTGTATTTGACATAGAATGGCAGGATGGGATAAAATACGGCAATATTCATTTGAGAACCGAATCGGAATTTTCCAGCTATAACTTTGAAAACGCGGATATTGAAACACATTTTAGCCTTTTTGAAAATTACAAAAAAGAGGCGCTGAATCTTTTGGAAAAGGATTTAGTTTTCCCCGCCTATGACTTTGTTTTAAAATGTTCTCATATATTTAATGTTTTAGACGCTCGACAGGCCATCTCAGTAAGTGAGAGGACGAGATTTATAGGGGAAATCAGAAATTTGGCTAAAAAATGCGCGGGGAAATATATGGAGAAATATATTAGGGGCCAGGGGCAGGTAGGGGCGACCCTATGTGGTCGCCCTAATAAAAAAGGGCAGCCACACAGGGCTGCCCCTACGGAAGAAGGATAACGTGTGAAAAACACAAATAATTTACTACTTGAAATCGGAACAGAAGAGATTCCCGCGAAATTATTACAAAAAGGGATGGATTCCTTAAAAGCTAAAAGCGGAGAGATTCTATCAAATTATAGAATCTCCTGGACAAATATTACAGTATGGGGAACCCCCAGAAGGCTTATACTTTTAATAAATAATCTTTCTGACAGCCAAAACGATATTTTATCGGAATTACGCGGGCCGGCGAAAAACATTGCCTTTGATTCTTCAGGGAAAACAACAGAAGCTGGGTTAAGGTTTGCCGATAAATGCGGCGTGCCGGCTGACAAATTGGTAATCAAAAATTTTAAAAGTAGTGATTATACCTTTGCCATAAAAAAGACAAAAGGATTAAAAACAAAAATAGTTCTACCCGAGATTTTGCCTCAACTTATTAAATCCTTGACATTTCCAAAGCAAATGCGTTGGGAAGAAACAAATTTCAAATTTGTGCGCCCTATCCGATGGATAACCGCCCTATTTAATGACAAAACCATAAAATTTTCACTGGCTTCCATAAACTCATCCCATTTCTCTTTCGGCCATCGTCTAAAGGGGAATAAACCTGTCGTGATCACTGACCCTTTAAGCTACAAATCAATAATTGAAGGGAAAATGGTCTTAATAGACCCGCAGGAAAGAAAAAATACGATAGTAAAACAATTGGATAATCTTTCCAGAAGTTTAAACGCGAATATTGTCTCTGATGAGGGATTATTAAACCATGTCGCAAATTTGGTTGAATATCCAGCCGCTTTAATAGGAAGTTTCGATGAATCATACTTGCAATTGCCTCCTCCTGTTTTAATCACGGTAATGAAAGAACAACAAAAATGTTTCGCGCTTGAAGATAACAATAAAAAACTTTTACCCAAATTTATCGTAGTAACCAATAGTTTTGAAAAATCACAGGATACTATCCGGCAGGGAAATGAATGGGTATTCAAGGCAAGATTAAACGACGCTAAATTTTTCTGGAATGAAGATAGAAAATATCCTCTGGAAAATCGTCTTAGCGGTTTAAAAGACATTGTTTTTCAAAACAAATTAGGCACAATCGCGGATAAGGTTGAACGCATTAAAAAATTGGCAATTGATATTTCTGAAATGTTGGATTTGAATTTATCCAAAGAAAAAATAGCAAGCCTGTCTGAGTTATGCAAATTAGATTTATTAACAGAAATGGTAAAGGAATTCCCAACTCTTCAGGGCATTATGGGCAAAGAATACCTTTTGGCCCAAAACGGAAATCCTGAAATCGCAGAGGCAATTTACGAACATTATCTGCCCAGGCATTCCAATGATATACTGCCCGAAACTAATCTTGGCGCGATACTTTCAATCTCTGACAAGCTGGACAACATTATTTCCTTTTTTCTTTTAGATAAAATCCCCACGGGGTCTGAAGATCCATTTGCCTTGAGGCGGCAGGCCAATGGAATTCTTCAAATCATATGGCATAAAAATTACAACATTTCCTTATCTGAATTAATCAAAACGGGCTGTACCCTTCTAAATCCCCCTCTTTCCCCCTTTGATAAAGGGGGAGAGACAGGCATTTCCCCCTTTGGAAAAGGGGGATTAAGGGGGATTTCTTTAGAAAAAGCAGTCAAAAATTTCTTTTTGCAAAGATTCAGAAATTTATTGCTGGATAAAAAAATAAAATACGATTGTCTTGACGCTATCCTTGCCGTCGGTTTTGATAATCCGCTTTTGGATAAAAAAAGGGCAACAACGTTAATGGATGTTTTTTTAGAAAAAGATTTTGCCGGAACTGCGGCCTCTTTCACGCGGGTAACAAATATTTTAAAGAACACAGCAGCTTCGTCCGATATAAAACAGGAATTTTTGAAAGAAGAGGCTGAAATAGAGCTTTTTCAAAAATTTCTCGCTATTGAAAAAAATTTTACTGGACAAATCAAAAAAAATGACTATCATTTAGCCTGCAATGAATTAAAATTGCTGAGGGAGCCTATTAATAAATTTTTCGACGATGTTTTAGTAATGGATAAAAACGAAGAAATACGACAAAACAGATTGAATTTGTTGTATAATATAGCTTTTGTATTCTACCAAATAGCCGATTTCTCAAAGCTTGTAATTTAGAATAAAAATCCCCCTATTTCCCCCTTTAAAAAAGGGGGATTAAAGGGGGATTTATAAATGAAAGGAACGGTCTCTATGACAAAGAAGTACGTGTATTTTTTTGGAAATGGAAGAGCTGATGGCAATGGAAAAATGAAGGCTGTCCTTGGTGGGAAAGGCGCGGGGCTTGCTGAAATGACAAGCACCGGCGTTCCCGTCCCTCCCGGTTTTACCATAACCACCGAGGTTTGTAATTTCTTTTATGACAATAAAAGAAAATTATCAAAAGACATCCTTGCCCAAATTGACAAAAATCTGGAAAAGTTAGAAAAAACAATAGGTAAAAGATTGGGCGACAAAAAAAACCCGCTTCTTGTTTCAGTCAGATCAGGTTCAAAATTTTCGATGCCGGGAATGATGGATACAATCCTAAACCTTGGACTAAATGACGAAACAATTAATGGGCTGATTGAAAAAACCGGAAACGAACGTTTTGCTTACGATGCCTATCGCAGATTGATCCAGATGTTCGGTAATGTAGTAATGGGAATCGAAAAGGAACATTTTGAAGAACATATAACTAAAATGAAAGAAACAAAAAATATCAAGCTTGATACAGAGCTTGAAGTAAATGATTTTAAAAAACTTGTTGAAATATTCAAACAAACATTCACAAAATATACCGGCAAGGAATTCCCGTCCAACCCGCGTAAACAGCTTGCTATGTCGTGTGATGCAGTTTTTAACTCGTGGAATAATCCACGCGCGGTTACATACCGAAAAATTCACAATATTTCCCATAATCTCGGAACCGCGGTCAATATCCAGGTAATGGTATTTGGGAATATGGGTAATGATTCAGCTACGGGTGTCGGTTTCACAAGAAATCCGGCTACAGGTGAAAAGACATTTTACGGCGAATATCTAATCAACGCTCAAGGAGAAGATGTTGTCGCGGGAACCCGGACGCCAAAACCTATCGCTCATTTAGAAAAAGACATGCCCGCAATTTATAAACAATTAAAATTCTTTACCAGCCGCCTTGAAAAACATTACAGGGATGTTCAGGATTTTGAATTTACAATTGAAAAAGGCAAACTTTACATGTTGCAAACCCGAAATGGCAAGCGGACGGCCTTCGCCGCGATTAAAACAGCGGTTGATATGGTTAAAGAAAAATTAATTACGAAAAATGAGGCGGTACTGCGGATTGAACCCAAACAATTGGATCAAATACTCCACCCTATTCTCGACCATAAAGTCAAGATTCATACCCTCGCCAAAGGGATTGCCGCTTCTCCTGGAGCCGCAAGCGGCCAAGTTGTGTTTACAGCGGAGGACGCGGTCAGTTGGTCAAAAAAAACCAAAACGCTTCTTGTTCGAATGGAAACTTCACCGGACGATATACAGGGGATGGCGGTATCTGAAGGCATATTGACCAGTCGCGGCGGAGCGACAAGCCATGCTGTAGTTGTCTCCCGTCAAATGGGAAAACCATGTGTAGCTGGATGTGAAACAATAAAAGTTGATGAGAAAAACAAAAAATTCACAATAAATTCCACCACGGTTAAAGAAGGCGATTGGCTTACTATTGATGGCGGGACAGGACAAGTTATTTTGGGAAAAGTTTCCACCGTTGAATCTGAAATAATTCAGGTTTTGACTGGAAAATTAGATGTTAAACAATCAAAATTATATAGTGATTATAAACTTCTGATGAGTTGGGCGGATCAGATAAGAAAGCTGGAAGTTCACGCGAACGCGGATATTCCAAGCGACGCGAAAATAGCTCGGGCTCTTGGCGCAGAAGGAATCGGGCTATGCCGCACCGAACATATGTTTTTTGCCGAAAAACGACTTCCGATTGTGCGGGAGATGATTTTAGCCAATACTGAAGAAGACCGCGTAAAGGCGTTAAATAAACTTCTTCCAATGCAAAAAGAAGATTTTAAGGGATTATTTAAAGAAATGGATGGATATCCGGTTACGATAAGATTTTTAGACCCGCCTTTACATGAATTTCTGCCAAAACGTGAAGAATTAATGGTTGAAATCGCGAAACTTGAGACGGCAAAAGGCAGCGCAAAGCTAATTTCTGAAAAGAAAAATCTCCTTGACAGGGTTCAGGAATTGCACGAATTTAATCCAATGCTGGGCCACCGCGGGTGCCGTCTTGGAATTACTTATCCTGAAATATCCAAAATGCAAACGCAAGCCGTTTTTGAAGCTGCGTGTGAACTGGCGAATGAGGGATACAAAATAATTCTTGAAATAATGATTCCTCTGGTAGGTATGATAACTGAATTAAAATCACAAAAAGCGATTATCGTTGAAACAGCTAAAGAAGTTACAAAAAGATTCGGTAAAAAAATCCCATATATGGTTGGGACAATGATTGAATTGCCTCGCGCGGTAATAACGGCGGATGAAATCGCTGTTGAGGCGGAATTTTTCTCATTTGGGACAAACGACCTTACTCAAACAACGTTTGGGTTCAGCCGCGATGATTCAGGCAGATTCTTAAATTATTATCTTGACCATGGTATTCTTGAAGCCAATCCATTTTCTAGATTAGATCAAAAAGGTGTAGGCAAATTAATAGAAATTGGAACGGAAAAAGGCAGAAAAACAAGGCCTGATTTAAAAATCGGGATTTGCGGCGAACACGGCGGAGACCCCTCTTCCGTTGAATTTTGTCACAGGGCAAACCTGGATTATGTAAGTTGTTCGCCATTCCGTATTCCCATTGCGAGACTGGCGGCTGCGCACGGAAAACTTAAGGATAAAAAGAAGTAGTAACAATTTCTCTCGTTTTTGTTGGGTTTCGTTCCTCAACCCAACCTACAATCTATTTTGTCATTTCGACCGCACACTTTTGTCATTTCGACCGAAGGGAGAAATCTTTCTTTATCTTGTCGTACAACGCTATATTCTCCCCCAGCATCCTATTTTTATCATATTTTTGAACACACCGGTTTGCTTTTAATCCCATCGCTCCGGCGCTATCAGGATTCCGCAGCAAATAAATTATTTTTTCAGCCATCTGTTTTATATTCTTGGCCTCGCACAAAAATCCATTTTCTCCATCAATAATGATATCTTTATTCCCGTCGATATTATTTGCCACTACGGGTTTTTTTCCAGACATAGCTTCAAGAACAGTCAAAGGCAGCCCTTCCCATAAAGAAGTCAGCGCAAAAATATTCATAATGGACAAAAGTTCCGGGACATCCCTTCTCCAGCCTAATAAGCGGACATTGTTTTCTAAGTTATAAATTTTTATTAATAATTCAATTTCTTCTCTCAACACACCGTCTCCAATTAAAATAAATTGCGTTTTCTGATGTTTTTTAAGAATTATATCTGCCATTTTAATAAAATCCTGAGGCGCTTTCTGATGTTTTAAACAGGCTATCATTCCAACAATGGGAAAATCAGGATTAAGTCCAAGTTCTTTAACCTTGGCATTTCTATCTATTTCTATATTCTGAAATAAGTTAACATCAACTCCATTATAAATTACTTTATATTGTTCTTTCCCGCCAATCTTCGCTTTTAGCCCTTTTTTCATTACATCAGCGGAAACCGCGATTAATTTGTCCGTCCAATACGCTGCGAATCTTTCTAATATAATAAAAAACTTTTTCACAAAAATACTTTGATAATCATTAAAAGCAAATCCGTGAATGGTATGGACAATAACAGGGACTTTATTCATTTTCGCGGCAAGCCGGCCTAAAATACCGGCTTTGGAACTATGGGTATGAACAACATCCGGTTTTTCCTTGCAAAGAATACTTTTTAAAAGGAAAAAACATTTAATATCTTTTAACGGCCTGATGTTTCTATCTAATTCAGAGATAAAATATATTTTTAGGTTTTCAATCTTCCTTGCGTCCGGGACAAGAACACCCTCATCGTTAGTAATTAAAACAACTTTATAATTTTCTAAAATTAATTTTCGGCAAAGATCAAGAACAATCCTTTGCGCGCCGCCTAATTCTAATTTAGTAATTATCTGAACTATTTTTGTCATTTCGATCACACTATTTTGTCAGTATAAGATTCCTCACTTCGTTCGGAATGACAACCCAACCGCATAACTGTCATTTCGACCCACAATTTGTCATTTCGACCGAAGGGAGAAATCTTTCCCCGTAAGGGCACGGCATGCCGTGCCCCTACAATAGATTTCCATTCCCGTTAATTTTTCGCGCAATATCCATTCCCGAAATCAGGGCATCGTTCATTGAAGAATATTCCCAGCTCCCGTATCGTCCCCGTGAATAGATTCCCTGACTTTCCAAATAACCGACAATATTATTTAAATAATTTTTCCTCGCGGCATTATATATAACATACGCGTATTTTATATCCAATGTTTTTATAGTATTAATATCATTTTTATCAGAAATTACTTTAAGTTCAATCAGCCGCTTAATAGTATCTTCTATGATTTGTTTTTTATTAATTTTTTCACCCGGCAAATATGATATTTCCGCGTAAATTGAACTTTTTCCATAAGGCGTTACTTTAGCGGAAAAGTTCGACAGAACTCCAAAACGATAAAACGGATATTTTTCTTCAGGAAAATATATCCAATGAATTCTGGGACTGACAGGCACATTCAAACCAAAATTGACATTAAAAACTGAACAATAGGATAATTCCGAACTTTTTGTTTTTATTTCCGTAGGAATATCTTTAATTATTTTTATAAGCTCAGGAAGAGGCATTGTTGAAACAATATCGCGATAAGCAATTTCATTTTTTGATTTGAATTTAATTGTCCTTTTTTTTAACGAAATTTCAACCGCTTTTTCATTTAGATGAAGATTCTTTATCCTATTTTTTAAGGCCAACGGCAGTGAAAATATGCCGCCCTTTTTAGGATACCAAAACTCTGCATTGTAACCGAATTTTTTTTCTATTTTCCCAAGCGCACCATCCACCACATCATCAAGGCAGGGCTGGGGAATAAACTTTTCCACCCAATCTAATGTAATTTCAGATAAAGGAATCTGCCACATCTTTTGATTATACGGTCCAAAAAAATACTTGTTTAATCCGCCGCCAAAAACAGTTATTAGCCAATTTCTGAAATTTTCAATCTTTGTTTCAGAATGGCGCATGCCGCGCGCGAAAATAAAATCGCCTAAACATTCCTTCGAAATTGAACCGGATAATAATCCAAAATTGACTTGGAATGGAAATGGGATCAACTGATCTTTCAAATAAACCCACGATCTTCTTGTGTGATGATTTAAATTATTTTTTAATAATTCAAAAACTAATTTTTTTACGTCAGGATTTTTTAAAAAAAAGAAGATGCCCTGTATAATCAAAACTAAAACCATTGACTATATGCGACCGGCAAAGACCCCCAACCTCATCCTCTTTTTCAAAAATGTGATAATTGGTATTTAAATGATATGCCGCGCTTAACCCAGTCAGCCCTGCCCCAAGAATTATTATTGGATTTTTCATCTGTAAATCCCCTTAATACACAAGTTCTTATCATTCCCGCGAAAGCGGGAATCCAGTTTTTATCTTCCCCAGCTTCCATCCCAAAATTACCCCCATAAGAATAATCAAACAATAAATAAATATAGCGCCATAAAGATTTACCTGCGTGGCAATATAGGAAGCCTGTCCTAAAATAACCGCTAAAAGATAAATGATAATTACTACAAATTGCCTGTCAATGCCTAATGTTTCTAATCTTAACGCAAAATGGTCAGGACTGCCCATAAATGGATTCTTTTTTTGCCTTAATCGCAGGATTAGAACAAGGATTGTATCGTAAATTGGAATCCCAAGAATTAACATTGGGCTCAAAAGCGCGATATTGTTAACCGCAGTATAACTTTCACCAATCGCTATTGCCGAAAGCACAAAACCCAAAAATTGGCTTCCGGCATCTCCCATATAAATTGAAGCAGGTTTAAAATTATAGGGTAAAAACCCAATAATCGTTCCTCCCAACGCGCAAGAAAAAACTATAATAAATATCTGATTAGAGGGCAGCGCGACAAATAAAAATGTCATAACAGCAATAAAAGCAACACCGCCTGATAACCCATCCATAATATCAATAAGATTAAAGGCATTTGTTATCCCAACAACCCAAAAAATAGTCAATAAAATATTTATATACTTTGGCAAAAAATATATTTTTAGTCTTAAATCAAAATAGATAAGAACAAACGCGGCAATAAATTGAAAGGTAAATTTTGTTAAGGGTTTTAATTTGTAAATATCATCGACGAATCCCAATAAACAAATTATTGTCCCTCCAATAATAATGCTTACAATATCGGGAGTAAACTCAATTGATAAAAATAATATGACAAATAGAATAACAATGATGAATGAAAAATAAATAGCCAGCCCGCCTAAATACGGCACAGGTTTAGTCTGATTTTTTAAACCATCTGCCTGCGGACGATCTAATATCCCCAATCTTATCGCTAAACTTCTAAAAAACGGAGTGAGACACAAAGACAATAAAAATGAACCTATAAAAATACCAAAATAAATTAAATACATATTAATTGTCATTTCGACCGCATCATTTTGTCATTTCGACCGAAGGGAGAAATCTTTCCCCGTAGGGGCGAGGCGGTGCCTCGCCCTCCCATTTCGGGCGACCCACCGGGTCGCCCCTACCGTTCAGAATGACAATGCTCCTGTAGCAAGCCCCTTTAGGGGCGCTTTGTTATATTAACTAATAAATTTTCTAATAACTTTATCCTGAGTTAATCTTCTTGCTTGAATTATAACCCGTTTTTCCCATGCCGACTTAAATAATTTTATTTCATTAAATATATGTGGGGAATCCGGAATATAAAAAATGATAAAAAATAGATCTATTATACTTCTTGCAAAAAAGAACGGAAAATATAATAAAAAATGGATTTTTGATACATTTTTTATTATTGTCAAATACCTGTTAAAAATAATTTTCAGTTGTATATCCTTTGGCCGCCCTAAAATTTGAAACCGATGATTTTTAGTTTGTGTCCCTCCACGATAGTGATACGCAACCGCCTTTGGATTATACAAAGCCTTCCATCCCCTCAACCTCGCCCGCCAGCCTAAATCCAAATCCTCGTAAAACGCGAAAAAATCTTCATCAAAATACTCAAATCCCCCTACCCCTAGCTGGATTTCCCCCTTTGTAAAATGGGAATTGTTCTCTGTTTCCCCCTTTGTAAAAGGGGGATTAAGGGGGATTTTTACATCCTCCAGCATCTTCCGCCGATAACAAGCGACTGCCCCGCAAACCGAAAAAGATTCCATCTTTTCTTCAAACTGTCCATGGTCAGGCTGATTGTATCCTCTTTCAACCGGCTTAGCCCAACAATTCATAAATTGGCCGGCAGAATCAATAATCTTGCCGTCCATCCTCAGGATTTTACCTGAAACCATTCCTACAGTCTCAGCTATTAAAAACGTCTCAACGATATTTTTGATAAAACTTTTATCAAGCGTGACATCATGATTTAATAAAACAATAAATTCACCTTTACTTCTTTTAATCCCCTGATTAGCTGCCGCGCAAAACCCTTTATTTACCTCATTTTTTATTAAAACAACCTCTCGCGGCAAATTAACTAAAGAATTATCTTTGGATGCATTATCCACCAATACTATTTCAATTGGCCCATAACTCTGCGTGCTAACAGATTCGAGGCAAGCTTGAAGAAATTTTTCGCCATTCCAGTTAATAATGATAATTGAGATCATTGTAGTTTTCTTTTCCTCCATGCCCTCGCAATCAAAACAGAAAAGTTTTTATAATCAACTAATAAATATCTATTACTAACTATTAAATAACACGCGCGCGGAATATCATATAACAAAAAACATAAAAAATATTTCAACAAATGCGTCATATTTTCATTTTTAATCATCATAAGATACCGGTTGCGAAAACTGAGATATTGTCTCCATTTAAAACTAATATTGCTCCCGCCTCGAAAATGCATCGCGGCTGCCTCAGAACAATAAACCGCCTTCCAGCCAAATATATTCGCGCGCCACGCTAAATCCACATCTTCAACATAAGCAAAAAAATCCTCATCAAAATACTCAAATCCCCCTATTTCCCCCTTTGCAAAAGGGGGATTAAGGGGGATTTTTACATCCTCTAACATCTTTCTTCTGTAAAAACCAGCCGCCGCGCAAGGCCCAATCAATTTAACCTCTTGCCCTTTGCCCCTTGACTCTTGCCCCTCCACCACTTCCCCTTGCCCAATATCATAAAACCTACGTATATGGCTTAAAGAAATTCCCCGCGAATCAATCACTCCGGACGGCCTTATTAACTTACCGGAAATCATACCTATTTTCTCATCCCTTTCCATCTCTTCTTTGACTCTTTCTAAAAAATTGGAGCTTAAAATAACATCTGGATTTAAAGTTAAAACATATTCTCCTTTAGAAGCATTAATTCCTTGATTATTCGCCATGGCGAATCCAAAATTATCCGGATTCTCAATAAATATTTCAGGATTAAAAGATTTTACTATTTCTTTAGTCATATCTTTTGAATTATTATCTACTATTATCAACTCCAAATCTTTTTCTGTCTGTTTTTTAATAGATTCCAAACATGATGTCAAATCCTTCTCTGAATTCCATGTTACAACGATTATAGAAATCATATAAATACCCAATCAACCACAGAGAACACAGAGAAACCATTAAATAGTAATGAGTCTGTGTACTCTAAATTATCAGTCTTAACCACAGATATTATTCGATTAATTATATCTTTCGAAGGAAATTTTCTCTGAGAACACAGGGAAATTTTTAATTTCTCTCTGTGACCTCTGTGGTTCATTTTTTGTCCGCTTCTTGCAAAACTTGGCCTGATATACGCATTTACAATAAATATATTTAAAGACACTAAAACAATTATTATTGATAAAACAATCATAGCCTTTGCTTTTTTGCTCAGAAAAATATGATATTTTTCTTTACTCCAGATATATATATTATAATACCCCTGAACTACTAAAATGGCAAATGGGGCAACAATCGCAAGCATATGTCTGCCCTGATAGTCATCATTAGTCATGTTATACCTAATATTGGACATTAAACTAAATAAAATACCCAGAAATAAAATCCAATTACAAATTTTTACTTTTCGATATTTCAACGCCGCTAAAAAACCGATTCCATAAAATAAAATATAAAAATAATAAATAATTTTATCCATAAGAATATTCATCCAGCCAAAAAGGCCAAAAAAAGAAAGAAGCATTATATTGGCAAACGGCTTGATAAAATATGAAGAAAAAAGGCTTCTTTTAATTACGAAACTCCCTCCTAACGCGTGATCATAGATTAAATAATTTCTAAGATAATACCAACCCGATGTTATTCCTATAAAAACAAAAATAATTAAAATATTTTTATAAAATTCGTTTTTATCATTTTTTATAATATAAAAAATGACGACCGCGAAAGGGATTAAAAACAACACTGTAAATTTCGTGATACTAGCCAGCCCCAGCAATATTCCCATTAAAACAATATCTTTTCTTTTAGCGCCCTTTGTTTTAGCTGATTTTATTAAAAGCCAAAAGATAACGGTGGAAATAAAATTTGCCAAATTATCACAATTAACAGTTCCACTAATATAAATAAACTGAGGGATAAAAGCTATTAAAGCGGTCGATAAAATTATTAAATAATAATTTTTCCCAAAACATTCTCCCGCGATCTTCCACCCAAAAATAATTGTTCCCATTCCTAAAAAAATAGAAAATAATCTTATGATATAAAACGGGAAATGTTCAGCTATACTTTCATTTCGATGAAAATACCTGTTTCTATTTATTAATCCGAATTTTTCATTATAAGTAGTTTGAACGGGATGATCAAAGACTTGAAGCGGCGCGTAAATAAGCGCGTTCAAAAAATAATACAATGGCGGATGTATGGCTGTTCTTGGCGCGTCTGGCTCTTTCTCAATTAACAACGGCAATCTATTATGATTTACCAAATACTGGACATGCGCGAAATGATCAGGTTCATCCGGCGCCTCAAATATAGGAACATTTAACGTATAGTTTATCGCCAGGGCAAAATAAAGTATTAAAATTAATAACAGCCACTTATCTGTTTTAATGCACATTTTGTATAAACCTCCAGCGCGCGGAAATATTGGACCGCCAAATTTCCCTTTTCTTCCTTGCGAAAGGAAATATCAACAATTGGAGAATATTAATAAAAATAAAATTCAATGTAATAATCAAACGGGCAAGAATATAATCTCTTTTTGAATAATTTTTATCAACAAATTTTAAAAGGCTTGTATAAAATAAAATAATTTTTTCGCCTGAATTAATACTCAAAAAACTCTGCCCTCCAAAATGCGTGATTTCCGCGTCAGGGAGATAATACAGTTTCCAGCCTGTTTTTTTCATTCTAAAACACCAGTCAACATCTTCATACCATATAAAGTATTCTTCGTCAAAACCTCCTATTTTTTCTAAAACTTCTCTTTTAACCAAAATACACGCGCCCGGGATTTGATCCACCTCATGCGGACTGTTGGTATCTTGATATTCCCAGTAACGTGAAGTAATACCCGAAAAATGAATAAATATTCTATGTAATACCGTCTTGAACAATAATATCTGCGGCAAAGAAGGAAATTTTCGATAGAAACCCTTCATTTGAATAGTCCCATCGGGATTTATAAGCTTTGCCCCAACAGCGCCGGCGTCTTTATTGTTATCAAGAAAATCCAGCATTTTTTCTATAGATTCTTTTCTGATTACTATGTCGGGATTTAATACAAGAATATACCTTCCCTTGCTTATTGCCATCCCCTGATTATTGGCTTTGCCAAATCCCTGATTTTCTTTATTTTTAATTTTTTTTACCTGTGGGAAATATCTTTCCAGCATTTCAAAACTTCCATCATTTGAATTGTTATCTATAACAATAACCTCAAAATCGCTTCCGGTATAATTTTGAAAAATTGAATTAAGACAATTTTGCAATAATTCTTTTGTATTCCAATTTACAATACTTATTGTTAATTGCATTCCCTTCCCCATAATATTTTCTTCAAAAAGTAAAAATTGATGATCGTTCCGGTAAATTCGGTAAATAATGTAACATAGCCTGCACCCAAAAAGCTATATTTAGGTATGAAAATAATATTCAAAAAAATGTTTAGAGAAGTATTAAATACAGCCCAAATAATAAATGAATTTAAATATTTTGAATTATAAATAATATTCCCCGCGGGAGCATTAATAAAAATAAATAATAACGCCCAAATAAGAACAATAAATACCGGGCTTGAAATCAAATATTCTTTCCCTAATAAACATTCGATAATTTGCTTGTTTAAAACAGTACAAAACACCACAATTGGGAAAACTATAAAACTAAGAAATTTTAATGCCCACTTATAACTCTGGTATAAAGCTTCCTTCGAACGGACGGAAAATGAAGAGACAAAAGGAAATAATACCGCGGATAGCGCTGACGGGATAAACATTAGGGTTTCTATCAGTTTGTAGGGGGCGTTATAATAACCAACTGCCCTTTCATCCTTAAATATCGAAAGCAGTACAGTATCTATTTTAAAATAAACAATTGATAAAATCGAAAGAAATGCGAAAGGAAAGACTTGTTTTATTAGCCGCTTAAGAAAAGCAAAATCAATTTCGCGTTCTAAAGAAGTAAAATATTTTAAAATAATAAATAAGGTTATGAATAAAAACAGCCAATTTACTAAAGCAATCTGCAGGAATATTTCTTTTACGCCGTATCCTGAAATGAAAATTAAAATCCCGAATATGGAATTAACCAGAGAATAAAAAACATTTGATATCGAAAGTATATCTACTCTTTGATAAACAAAAAAGAACGCGTTAAGAGTATATCGCAAAGAATCGGCTATTAACCCGATTCCCGCGATTAAAATAATAATTTTAACCTCTAAAGAATAATTTAGGAAAAAAGCCAAAAAATAAAAACCAACATAAGCTAAAATAACTAAAAATAATTTTACAAATAAAACATGGGTAAGATACTTGGAGGAAAATTTTATGTCGCGGGAGACATCCCGCACTATTAAAGAATAAAAACCAAAATCTGAAACAACCGTAAAAATGGAAAGAAGCGAGAAAACCAACGCGTAAACGCCGAATCCTTTTACTCCTAAAAAACGCGCGGCAAAAACAATAAAAGCAAAAGTAAAAATTTTACTTATTACGGAAGAACTTATCAGAAAAAAAGTATTTTTTATTACAATTCTTTCACTAAAAATAATTTTTGTCCTTATGTTTTTGAGTAAATTATTGATAACTCAAACTTCCGCCAAACCACGATGTGCCGGGAATATCACTTGTTGGTGATTTAAGACAGCTATTTGTACTATTTAATTGGATAGGAGTGCCTGTTTGAGCAGCCAAAGCTTTGAAAACAACAGTGCACAATGAACCGTCACCATTTACACCTGGGACATCCCCAGTCTTGCCGATTCCTATAAGTAAAAGCCCTTGTTGATTATTATACAAATTAGAAAAATAATCAATATCCGCGCCTAAATAATCCCCTTTTGAAGAAAAAATATACGATATTTTAGCTGAATCATAGGTCATTTCCAATGCCGCTCCATAAACATTGGTACCACCTTTTACCTTTATATCCAATGTTATTTCATCGCCATTAGTTGACAATTTTTCCAGATATACTGAATTATTAACAGGCGCGCCGGAAGTATTAAAAAAAATTGTTTTTACTGGCGGGCTGGCAGTTGTTACAGCAATAACAACAGACGCTGTCTCAGCCGCCCCGCCATTATCAATAACTTTCACTTTGGCATTATAAGTACCTGATGTATTATAAGTATGACTTGCAATATTGGTTATCGTAGTGGTGATATAATTACCTATCCCTTCAAAATCCCAATCAAAACTTACAATAGTTCCATCAGTATCCGACGCGGAGGCAGTAAAATTAACAGTGAGCGGAGTATTCCCAGATGTTGTATCTGCACTAAGTGTTACTATTGGAGGTTGATTTGCAGGATCCGTAGGATTATTCCCTCCACAACCAACTAATACCAATAGGATAAAAATTATTATTATTTTTGAAAATAATTTTAGATTTCTTTTAATTCTCATTCTAAATCTCCCATTAATTCCCTTTCCCAAAATTAGGAGCAAATAAAACTAGATCATCTCCATTAACAATATTATTTCCATCCAAATCAGCCGCGGGATTCCAGTTAAAATCACCCGGCTGTGAACCAAAAGCCCTGCCTAAAACGTTCGAATCATGCCCATCAACTCTATTAGCTGAACCCGGAGAAGTAATATCAATATTACCCACTATTTGTGTTGTAACATTTACAACCGCAGTTGTTTCAGCCGTTGCCCCATCATTATCTGTAACCCTGACTTTAGAACTATACTTAGCCGGTGCATTATAAGTATGATTTATAATATTATTAACAGTAGTTGAATTGACCTTCCCCCATTTAGTGGACGGGTTGTAGAGTTAGAAATATAAATCTTTTAATCTTTTTTTATTGATTTTGGATTTATATTGCACTAAATTTCTTTCCTTTTTTTTGCTA
>JBDROR010000185.1:0-8028 GCA_043809805.1 bacterium | reverse complement strand
ATTTGATTATCATTTCAGCCTTAACGCTCGGAATAACAGCAATTATAACCCCTGCAACGAGGGCATGGCTTGAAAATCTAAGGTTTTTATCATTCCTACGAAAGCGGGAATCTATGAAGCCGTTAAAATGATTCCTGCTTCCGTAGGATTGACGATTTGCCATGTCTCAGCGATGGAAATTGATGTGGCTTCCTCCTCGACAATGTCACGAGGGGGGCATTAATGAATGGCATAATGAAACCGTAACCAAATTTTGGAAAATTTAAACCTCTCATAGTAGGAACAACGATTATGCAAAGTACTTATATTATCAACCAGCCGTGGCCAAAAGAGGAGATAGAATATCTTGTCCGTTGTCCTCTTTGTGGTTCTGTTCAGCGCACACTGCTTTATGAAGGACTTCGTGATCGTCTTTTCTTTTGTGCTCCAGGCGAATGGACCTTGCACAGATGTGGTGGATGTAAAACTGTATACTTGGATCCACGCCCAAGGCCAGATAGCATGAGCATGGCGTATGAACAGTATTATACCCATGAAACATATGATAAAAAAGTGCCTGCAAGCTTATTAAAACGAATAAAGCAAATTGCTATTAATGGATATTTAAACAAAAAATGGGAGACTTCCTTTTTTCCTGCATCACAAATACTAGGTATGCTCATACCCAAATATGTAAAGGCCTCTTTTGATGAAGGTTCTATGCGGAATTTACCCCGACCGTCGGATGGTCGGTTACTTCTGGATGTTGGATGTGGAGACGGAGAGTTTCTGTCTTTGGCTTCCTGTGCAGGGTGGCGTGTTGTAGGATTTGATTTGGATCCTAATGCGGTTAATGATGCGCGCTCTCGTGGACTTGATGTGCGTTTGGGAGATTTCGAGACCATGGGACAGGTAAACGATTGCTTTGATGCAATTACGGTTAGTCATGTCATAGAACATGTTTACAACCCTAAAGAACTTATTGCCAATTGTTATAGGTTGCTTAAGCCTGGTGGATATTTCTGGATCGAAACACCAAATATTAACAGCTATGGCCATTTAAAATTCAGGGGTGATTGGCGAGGACTCGAACCACCGCGACATCTACAATTAGTGCCATTGGATCTATTACAGGTCATGTTATATGACGCAGGGTTCAAACACATTACTCCTGCTTCTTGGCGTCCGGTCTATCTATCTATGTATTGTGTCAGTAAGGCTATGAAAAATTTTAATGAAGCGCCGAGAAAAGTGAAAACAACCTATTCCGATAGAGTTAAGAGTGAGTTTGTTGAGTTAAGGAATCGTTATGATTATACAAAACGCGAATTTATTACTTTTCATGCAACAAAATGAAGGCATCTTTTGACTAATATTGTTGCAGATCTGACGATGTTTAATACAGACGAAAGTTTATCCGTTAGCATGGTCCGGATAATCGATAATTACTCGCATAAATTGGCGTTAAGAAAACTGGTGGATACGGAGTCAAAAAGTTATTTACTTTATATGCAATAAGGCAAATGGGAACAGAATGTCGGAATCAAAGGGATAGACACTATGAAATTTAATATATTTTCTTTTAATAAAAAAATTAAAAAAAACGCTAAACCAAAAGCGCTGGGGGTTCTGTTATGTTACAATGATGCAGATATACTTGAGGATGCTATTAAAGCTCTATTAATTAATAACCATGATATTGTTGCTTGGGATCACGGTTCTGATGATGGTACTGCATTGGTTCTTGACAAATACAAAAATAACCTTATAGAGCGCAAATATATTCCGCGAGATTTTGATTTTTATAAATTATATCCGGCTATGTCTAAAAATATAATTAAAAACTATAATAAGCTGTATGACTGGGTTTCATGGCCTGATCAAGACGAAATACTGGAGGGCCCTTCAAGAAATAAATCTTATTATGAATATATTACCGATGTGTTCAATTCTCCATATAACTGGATTCAATTTAATAGTTTTAATTATTGGTTTACCTTGGAAGATGATTTGTCGATCATGTCTCCAGTAGAAAGAATAAAACATTATTGTTTATTTGCTGATTGTGCACCACGTATTCGTTCTTGGCGGGCATCAAAAACAAATATTAGAATATTCAATCATAATCCTTTGCCCGGTAAACAATATCCTGTCATGTTTAATTTGAAACATTATTCGATGAGGAGCGAGGAGCAGATGTTGAAAAGGATTAACAAAGATCGTGAAGGCTTAAAACGCGGAAAAAGTAATGTTCACTATGAAAATATGAAAGTAAATATAATGAAGCTTTATATTAAAGCAAACCAATTACACTATGATAATGGGATAAATGATTTAAAAAATGAAGTTATATTTAATTGGCGGGATGTTTATGGGCAAATTTAAGAAAGATCATGGATTTATTTGTTAACTTGGCACAGTCTAATAATACGTAGGGATGCCTTTACATTTTTTATATTTTTTGGTTGTTGGGCTTGTATTATTGGGGATTAAAGGGACTTGTTATTGCTGTTCATAATTATGTTCTGTTTTTTTCTGGTACTGTTGGATAATTCTATTTTCTGGCTTTTATTGCAAATTATAGGTGAAAAATATTGAAAACTACCTTTGGTGGGTAGCAGGATAAAATCCAGCCAAAGTTGTTCAGTAACTTTATTTAAGGAGACCTCCTAATGGCTATTAATATTCAAAACATTATAGAAAACCAACTTCATCTTCTTGATAATTCTGTATGGATTTTAGCAGATGGCAGTCAGATTGACTACACTGACGGGCCAATTATTGAGCGTCGTCTTGAAGAAATTCTAAAAAAAACAACTGACTGCGGTTCTGATTCTGAAGAACTGCAAGCCCAGATCGACGACTGGCCAACTGAATACTATTTAACACAAAAAAGATCTCAACTTTTTAAGGGATTTAATTTTAATTCTTCACAAAAAGTACTTGAAGTTGGATGTGGATATGGAGCTGTTACGCGATTTCTGGGAGAAACTTTTGACGAAGTTATTGCGGTGGAAGGTAACTTGAATCGTGCAAAGATCGCACGGTTAAGAACAAGAGAAATGCAAAATGTAAATATTCTTTGCGCGCCATTTCAAGAAATAAAATTTCAGCAAAAGTTTGATATTATTTTTTGCATAGGTGTATTTGAGTATTCCAGCATATTTGTAAATTCCGATAAACCCTTTGATGCTGTGTTGAATTATTTTAAAGATCTTTTAACACCCTCAGGGGTGCTCGTTTTGGCCATTGAAAATCAGTTTGGTTTAAAATATTTTTCGTTTGCCAGAGAAGACCATAACAACATTATGTTTGACGGCCTGGAAGGTTATCCGCGATACAATAAAGAAAGAACATTCGGTTATAATGAAATTAAAAACCTTTTTAACCGGCATTTCCATGTGGTTGATTTTTATTTTCCATACCCGGACTATAAAACACCTGCTTGTGTTATTTCGGAAAAATTTTTTTCCATGCGGAATGTTGGAGAACTTATTGGTGGTATCAACCATAATCAATATATGAATTATCCAAAACCTTTATTTGATGAAATGTTTGTGCTTTTAGAGCTTGAAAAAAACCAGATGCTTCCCTTTTTCGCGAATTCGTTTCTTATTATTGCAGGACAGCAAAAATCATTGCCGGTTAAGATGGACTGCCTGGGGCTATACTTTAATACATTTCGTGCTAAGAAATTTCATACGGTGACAAAATTTATTGAAACTTCCGGCGGCGGCGTTTGCGTGCAAAAAACAAATCTGCAGGGATTAAATAAAATAGAAGAAGGGCTGTTGACGTTGCAGAATTGTAATTATGGATGGGAAAACGATTTTTCTTTACACACCCAAATCATCCGGCGGGCTAAGGAACGGAATATAACAATCGATAAACTATTTGAGCCCTGTAAGTTATGGTTGGGTTTGTTCAAATCTGACGCAGTCTGTGAAAGCGGCAACTATCTGCTTGACGGAAAATACTTCGATTCTACCTGGAAAAACACTTATATTAGAAATGGGCAATGTTTTTTTATCGATCAGGAATGGCAATGGAAAGAAAAAATAAATCTTCATGTTCTGTTGATACGATGTATCTATATGTTCTTGAGCGATGTTTCATCCCTTAAGGATTTTTCTCCGGTTCTGAAAGCGGCAAACAGGGAATCGTTAATTAAAAAAATCGCCGCCTCTCTAGGAATTCAGCTGACAAAAAATGATTTCAAACAATTTTGCAGGTTAGAATCTCAGTTTTATCGTATTATTTTTAACAAAAATTATTATTTAACTACATTTTATATCAAATTGTCTCTTTGGAACATTAATATTCTATTTTCGTTTTTATCTGCTAAAAAACTGACTATGAGGGCTATTAGAAAATATAGAAATACTATAAACGAGTATATATGAATTTTAAAAAATTCATATCGTGAAGAAAAATTAAAAATAATTTCATCGTGCCATTGTTTTATTTCTTTTGAGTTAAGAATATTTATATTAAGTGTATTAAAAAAGTAAACTCTGGTTTTTATTGGTTTGATTTTTTTCGAAAAAATGCTAGAATTAAATAAAATATAAGCGGAATTACTCTATAAAAATGTAACCTCGGTTTAATTTATAAAAATCTACTAAATAAGGGGATAAAAACCAATGAAAAAATGCAGAATTTGCGAAACACCGATTGAACCATTTATATCCTTTGGCAGGATGCCGATCGCCAATGGGTTTCTTTCTTCGGATCAATTCAAAGACGAATATTTTTTTGAATTGGAAGCGGCTTTTTGTTCGAATTGCGCGATGGTGCAGTTGATCGAACAGCCGGATCCTGAAAAGATGTTTCATGAAAATTACGCTTTTTTTTCAGGGACATCAAAAAGTATGGCAATCCATTTTAAAGAATTTGCCGAACATGTAAAAAAAGATTATCTCGCTTCAAAGGATCCTTTTGTTGTTGAATTAGGCTGTAATGACGGCATAATGCTGCAGCATTTCGCGAATTCAGGCATAAATCATCTTGGGATCGAACCTTCGGCTAATGTGGCAAAAGCGGCCAATGAAAAAGGCGTTCGGACAATAAGCGGGTTTTTTGGTGAAAGCCTGGCAAAAGATATTGTGAAAAAATACGGCCAGGCGGACGCGTTTTTAGGGGCAAATGTAATGTGCCATATTCCTGATTTTAATTCAGTGGTAGCGGGAATAAAAATTTTGCTCAAAACGGATGGAATAGTAATGTTTGAAGACCCGTATCTTGGGGATGTAATTGAAAAGACATCCTATGATCAGCTCTACGATGAGCATGTTTTTTTGTTTTCACTTTTTTCCATAAAATACGCTTTTGAGAAACATGGTTTGGAATTGATCGATATAGAACCGCAGAAAACACACGGAGGTTCAATGCGTTATGTAATAGCGCATAAAGGCGCCCGTGAGGTATCAAAAAATGTGCTTGACCAGTATGATAAGGAAAAAAGGCTGGGACTGGATAAACGTGAAACTTATGATATGTTCCGTAAAAATTGTGAAAATTCACGAGATAAACTGAATAACCTTTTGAAAGACATCAAAAAACAGGGGAAACGCGTAGCCGGATACGCGGCGACTTCAAAAAGCACCACAATCCTTAATTACTGCGGCATTAATTCTGATCTGATCGAGTTTATCAGCGATACGACTCCGATTAAACAGGGTAAATTCAGCCCGGGTATGCATATACCGGTTAAACCTTATGAAGAATTCTCTAAAAAATATCCCGAATACGCGGTACTTTTCGCGTGGAATCACGCCGAGGAAATATTAACTAAAGAACAAAATTTTAAATCAGCTGGCGGAAAATGGGTTGTTTTTGTGCCGGGGGTAAAGGTTCTGTAATGATTTTATGCGCGAATCCCCTGCCTCAGTATATTTCACATAAAGATGAAATTAATGACGCGATTTCAAGAGTGTTGAATAAAGGCTGGTATATTAACGGTGAAGAGGTTAAATTATTTGAAAAAGAATTTGCTGAATATACCGGTGTGTCGCGTGGTATTGGTGTTGGAAGCGGGACAGAAGCAATACATATCGCATTAGCCGCTTGCGGTATAATGCCGGGAGATGAAGTTATTACTGTTTCCCATACAGCGGGCGCTACTGTATCGGCAATTGAGCTGGCAGGAGGTATCCCGGTATTTGTGGATATTGACCCTGAGTATTATACCCTTGATCCGGCTAAACTTGAATCTGTGATAACCGAAAAGACAAAGGCAATAATTCCGGTTCATATTTACGGCCATTCTGTTGATCTTGATCCGGTTATGAAAATCGCGGGTAAGTATAATTTAAAAGTTATTGAAGATTGCGCTCAGGCGCATGGCGCCTTATACAAAGGTAAACGGGTTGGTTCTTATGGCGATATGGCCTGTTTTAGTTTTTATCCTACGAAAAATTTGGGCGCTGTGGGCGATGCCGGAATGGTAGTGACAAATAATTCTGATCTGGCTGAAAAAGCGGGATTGCTGCGTGAATACGGATGGGAAGAAAGATATGTGAGCAAGATCTCCGGATGGAACAGCCGGCTGGATGAAATTCAGGCCGCGATTCTTCGTGTTAAATTACGTTATCTTGATGATGACAACGCGAAAAGAGTGAAATTAGCTAGGATGTATGATAAGGGATTGGAGGGATTAAACGGGATTTCCATCCCGCAAAAATGTAAAAATTCTACACATGTATACCATCTTTATGTAATTAGAACTGAAAAACGGGATAAATTGCGGGAATATTTGAAAGCCAATGGTATTGGCGCGTTGATTCATTACCCTGTGCCTGTTCATTTGCAACCGGCGTATGAGCTTTCTGAAAAAAATAGAGATTTATTAAATACTGAGAAAATAGCTATGGAAATCCTTTCATTACCAATCTATCCTGAGATTAGTGAAGCAGAAGTGAATAAGGTTATTGATACAATAAAAGCATTCGTATAAATTATCTTATGGATTCTAAATTTAGTGAAAATATTTTAAATAGTTATACCGGCAAGCGAATATTGATTACCGGAGGTGCCGGTTATATAGCGGCTAATTTGGTTAATTTATTAAAAGATATAAATTGTCATATAATTCGGTTTGACAGGCAGGAAGCGAGATTATTACCTATAAATGGTAAAGCGAAGATTGATAATATATTTGGAGATATTAGGGACCAATCAATCTGGGAAAAGATATTGGATAAGACGGACATTGTTTTTCATTTTGCCGCGCAGACAAGTACTTATGTATCTAATGACAATCCATTGGATGATATAAAGATTAATGTCTTGCCAATGGTGAATATGCTGGAAACCTGCCGGCGGAAGAATTGGGATCCTGTTATTTTGTTCTCGAGTACAGTAACGGTGATCGGGATGCCTGCCTGCCTTCCGGTGGATGAGTCACAGACAGGCCGGCCGGTTACGGTTTATGACCTGCATAAATCAATGGCGGAGGAATATTTAAAATATTATATAGATCAAGGTTTTGTGAGGGGCGCGGTATTGCGCCTTTCAAATGTTTACGGGCCTGGGCCAAAGAGCAGCCGTTCCGACAGGGGTATATTAAACATGATGATACGAAAGGCGTTAGCCAAAGAGGCCTTAACTGTTTACGGAAAAGGGGATTTTTTACGCGATTATATTTATGTTGAAGATGTTGCCAGAGCGTTTCTTACAGCCGGAATAAAAATTGAAAAAGTTAACGGCCGCCATTTTATAATTGGGACAGGGGAGGGGCATACTATTGCCGAGGCTATCAATCTTGTCGCGGACAGGGTGGCATTTAAGACAGGGCATCGTGTTGATGTAACGCACATTAAACCGGTAACCCCGCAGTCGCCTATTGAAGATAGGAACTTTGTGGCGGATTCCAGAATGTTTTGTAACATGACAGGCTGGAAAAACATGTATTCATTAACTGAAGGGATAGACAGTATGATAATGTTAGTTTAATCGGAAACAGGTAATGTCAAAAGTAACATAATAAAATTGTCATTCCGAACGAAGTGAGGAATCTATGGGGAAAGATTTCTCCCTTTGGTCGAAATG
>JBDROR010000184.1:0-8529 GCA_043809805.1 bacterium | reverse complement strand
CCCCCTTTTCCAAAGGGGGAAAACAAAATTTGCCGAACTTAAGGCTTAGTCCGTGAATGTCTTTTGAATTTCCTTCTCAAGTTTTGTATCGTCATCCACAACCTGTGTCATCGCGATTTTGTCCCCTATCCGTGATCCGTTAACGTCCCAATAAATTAAAAACAATTCAACGGCTATCATTAAATAATTAATAATCGGAATTATAAAAAAGAAGTTACGCAAAATAGATTCCCTGTAAGTAGACGGTGTTCCATCCGGCATTTTCTGTGTCCTAAGATTAAATATTATTTTACCTAAACTTTTACCTCCATTGAGATAGTCGCGAAAAAGTATAAATATGCTTGAAAAAATAATATTAATTTTAAAGGATTTTGTAAATACAGAGTAGATAACTATAGCAATTCCAAAATCAACGGCGCCGGCGAGGAGCCTATTTACTATATTTGCTTTTGTTTTCACCCAGCTCTTCCTTCATTAAGTTATTTTTAGCCCAAATTAACTTTTTTAATTATTACTACTTTTTTTTCACCCCCCCCCTTACTTTTCTATCTGGGAGGGGCGGGGTTCACTCAGCTTTTCCTAGGGCTCTATAGGAAGGGCTGGGTTCATTTTTTTTATGAATTAATTCAACAATATCAGGATGATTCGCTAAAATTTTTTTAAAAACATCATGAGTAATGATAATAAATTCCGCGTCTTCCAAAACTTTGGTTGTCGCGGTCATGGAAATAACCGAGGATTTGCCATATTTAGTTTGTTTATTAACCTCAACCAAACCGCTTTTAATAACATAAAAGGAGCCGCTATGTTCATTCTCACGGAATAAAATTTCGCCGGCTCCGAATTTTTGGCAATTTAAATTTCCGGAGAGCTCCATAAGTTCGGTTTCAGATAAAGGATTTAAAATTTCGACCTGTTTGAGGCATGTTAAAATTTCATCTTGATTACACTTTTCCCTTTCTTTTACCACTTCAGGGGTCATAGAGTAAAGGTAGTTTGTTCTTATTGGAAAAAGGTATTTCGATATTATGGCGTTTAAGCAGATACCAGAGATAGGTATTCAGTTCATCTTCTATTTTGATAATATTGTCATAATCATTAATCCAAAATCGAATTGTATAATTCACGGCAGAATCTTTGTATTCGGAAACTGTTATTTTTGGAACAGGGTTTTCCAATATTCAATTGGTTTTCTTTATGGCTTCCAAAATGGCATGTTTTGCTTTGTTGGGCGGGGTGGAATAACTAAGGCCGATATCTATTTTCCTTTCATGGGCTTTTGTGGGAACTGAGAAGTTTATTATTTCCTGTTTTATTATTGCGGCGTTGGGGATAATAACAAAGTCATTACTGCGCAGTCTTATTTTAGTTGTTCTCCATGTAATCTCAAACACCTTGCCGATATTATTATTAACTGAAACCCAGTCATGAATGTTAAATGGTTTTTCAAGGCTTAAGACAATACCTGAGAAAAGATTTATCAATAAATCCTGCAGGGCTAAACCGATAACCATTGAAAATACCGCTGATGTCGCAAGTAGTGGAGTAATATTGAAATCGAGATATGTCCGTAATATAAAAAGAACAACAATTATATAAATTGCCCAGAGAACGATGTTATGCAAAAGAGGGGGGATGTTTGCGCGGTGTTTAGCTGAAAGCAAATTTGAAACTAAAAGATCCATTATTTGAATAAAGAGAAAGACTCCGGTGAAAAATATTAATCCATCCGATATGTCTGATATGTAAAGGATTGGTGTTTTTGTAATGATGATAAATAGTTTTATAGATATGGCGAGTGAAATTAATATACTGCTTTTTGAAAGTTTCCTAAGCGCGGTTATATAATTGGATATAGCCAGGTAAAGAAACCTTGTCCCTACGTATGTTACGAGACAAATTAAAAATGCTAGGATAGATTTTGAAATAAATGCCATAATTATTTTTGTTTTATTTAATAAATGACGCATAATTCTATAAGAAATTTTGTTATTTGTCAAGGATTTGCTTGAAATAAAAAAGGTCTTTAATTTACGAGAGAAGTGTTGTAAAATATTCTTGTAATTGTCATTCCGAACGGAGTGAGGAATCTTACGAGATACGAACAACGAAATACGAATGAGATGGTCTTTATGAAAGAATATACTATAAACGATATTCGTAATATTGGTTTGGCCGGGCATGGAGGAACTGGGAAAACATCTTTAGCCGAGGCATTGCTTTTTACAGCGAAGGCTATTAATCGGCTGGGCCGTGTGGACCAAGGCACCACTACGTCTGATTTTGATGGAGACGAAATAAAACATAAGATTTCAATAAATTCAATTTTGGCCTTTTGCGACTGGAAAGGAATAAAGATAAATATTGTCGATACTCCCGGAGACGCCAATTTTTTTACCGACACGCGGTTTTCCCTTTTAGCTGTAGATAATATTATTATTGTTGTGGATGGGGTATCAGGTATAAAAGTTCAGACACAGAAAGTTTGGGATTTAGCTCAGGGATATAAGCTGCCAAGGGTATTTTTTATTAATAAACTTGAGAAGGAGAGGGCGGATTTTTTTAAGGTTCAGGAAGAGATAACCCGGAAATTTAATTGCGCTGTGTCTGTTCAAATTCCTATAGGCTTTGAATCCAAATTTTCCGGCATAGTGGATTTGGTAAAAAATAAAGCATTTGAATACTCGAACGACGAAAGCGGTGTGTTTAAAGAGATTCCAATACCTGATAATTTGAAGGATAGGGTAAAAAAATGCAGAGACGTACTGATAGAAAAGGTAGTCGAAACAGATGATGCCCTTTTGGAACAATATCTGGAAAAGGGAGAAATATCCGGCGAGGAAATGAAATCGGCTTTAATAAAAGCGATAGCTGAACAAAAAATTGCTCCTATTCTTTGCGGTTCAGCGCTGAGGAATATCGGTATTGCCCATTTTTTTGAAGTTGCGGCAAATTTGTTGCCAAGCCCGGCTTTTAGAGAAAAAATTACAGGAACAAACAGTAATGGGACGGCAGAGGAGCGGGAGCGGGTTGATTCAGCGCCATTTTCCGCGTATGTTTTTAAAACACTTGTTGATCCGCATTCAGGGCACATAAGTCTTTTCCGTGTATTTTCCGGCACAATAAATTCTGATTCTATTGTTTGCAATTCAGTTGAAAATCAGAAGGAAAGGATCGGCCATATTTGTTTTTATATTGGCAAAAATGCCAATGCGATTTCGAAAGTAATAGCCGGAGATATTGCGGGCGTGACAAAATTAAAAAGGACATTTACGGGGCAGACGCTTTGTGATGAAAAACATCCGATAATACTGCCTTCTATAAAAATTCCCGAACCTGCGATATTTTTTGCCATTGAACCGAAGACAAGAAATGATGAAGAAAAGATGAGTTCCGCGATTACGAAATTGATTGAAGAAGACCCCAGCCTGAAATTTTCGTGGGATTCCCAGACTAAAGAGAGTATTTTAGGCGGGGCAGGCCAATTGGAGATAGAAATTGATATGGAAAAACTTAAAAGAAAATTTGGTGTTGAGGTATTATTGAAACCGCCTCACATACCGTATAAAGAAACCATAAAAGTTAAATGTCAGGCGCAAGGGAAGTATAAACGGCAATCCGGCGGCCGCGGCCAATATGGCGACGCATGGTTGGAATTAGAACCAACGCCGCGCGGGAAAGGCTTTGAATTTATCAATAAAATAGTGGGGGGCGTTATCCCTCGCCAATATATTCCCGCGGTGGAGAAGGGAGTGATAGAATCGATGATGGAAGGGATTCTTGCAGGATATCCTGTAGTTGATGTTAAGGTTTCTGTTTGTGACGGTTCTTATCATAACGTGGATTCTTCGGAAATGGCATTTAAGATAGCGGGTTCCATGGCATTTAAGAAGGCTATGGAGCAGGCAAGGCCGGTTATTTTAGAACCCATTATGAATATGGAGGTTGTGGTTCCGGAGGAGTGTGTGGGTGATATTATGGGTGATTTGAATTCCAGGAGGGGGAGAGTCCATGGTATTGAACCAGGTAAGGACAGCTCAGTGATTAAATCGGAAGTTCCGATGGCTGAGATGCTAAAATACGCGCCTGATTTAAAGTCAATAACAGGCGGGCGGGGAAATTATCATATGACATTTTCGCATTATAAAGAAGTGCCGGCTCATCTTAGAGATAAAATTATAAAGGAAAGTCACAAGTCAGGAAAAGAAAGTAGTCGCTAGTCGCCAGTCGCTAGTGAAAAATTAACGGGCGACGAGTAACGAGCGACGAGCGACGAATTAAGGAGGGAAATTCAATGTCAGGTCATTCAAAATGGAGCAGTATTAAGCACAAAAAGGCAAAGACGGATTCCCAAAGAGGTAAATTGTTTACGAAGATAATTCGTGAATTAACGGTCGCGGCGCGGTCTGGGGGAGGGGATCCGAATAGCAATTCCCGATTGAGGACAGCTATGCAGGCCGCAAAAGAAGCGAATATGCCTGGCGATACGCTTAAAAAGGCGATTCAGAGAGGGACGGGCGAATTGCCGGGTGTTACTTATGAAGAAATGAATTACGAAGGTTATGGCCCTGCAGGGGTGGCTATTTTACTGGATGTGGTTACTGATAATAAAAACCGGACAGCGGCTGAGATAAGAAATTTATTTACAAGGTATAATGGAAATATGGGAGAAATCGGTTGTGTGTGCTGGATGTTTCAGAAAAAGGGTTTGATAGCTGTTGATAAAAAAAAGGCGGCGGAGGATCAATTAATGGAAATTATTTTAGACGCGGGCGCTGAAGATATTGTTGATATTGGAGCTGGTTTTGAGATAACCACAAAGCCTGAAAATTTGCATATTGTAAAAGACTCGCTTTTGAAAAAAGGGATAGAACCTGATTCAGCGCAAATTTCGATGATTCCAAACAATACCATAACAGTTGAGAATAAAGAAGCGGAAAAAGTTTTGAAATTGATTGAAGCTTTAGAGGAGCATGATGATGTTCAAAATGTGTATGCCAATTTTGATATTGATGAGTCCGTTGTAGAGAAAATAACAGGATGAAACGTTTATGTCGACAGGAATTTGGTACTAAGGAGAATGAAAATTAAGTGAAGTGGTTTGTCATTCCGAGCGGAAGCGAGGAATCTTAATATATAGATTTCTCGCTTTGCTTGAAATGACAATTGTATGGGGAAAGATTTCTCCCTTCGGTCGAAATGACAGTTATAACGAGCGACTGGCGACGAATTGTGGTTTGGCGGATTATTCAACTAGATATTTCTGCGGAAAATTAAAATTTTCTGCGGGAAGAATGGATTTAGTTATGCTCCGTTTATAGTCTCCATTTCCATCTTTTTCCAGTAAATTAATTACGTAAGAGGATTTTTCTTTTTCACCGTTAGGATTATATATTATCTCAACATATGGCCGTTTTATATCAGTCACATTTCCTCTAACTACAAGCCCGATTGCTTTATTATCCAGTTCCACTAATGTTCCGGGAGGGTAAACACCGATTATAGTAAAGAAATTGTCTAATAAAACCGGATGGAAAAATTTTCCGGAAAATTTAATCATTTCCTCATACACAGATTCAGCCACCATTTCCTGTTTACGGTAAGCTCTCTTACTTCTTAGAGCGTCGTAAAAATCCGCTATGGTTACCATCATACTGACAAGATTAGCTTCTGTGCCGTATAATTTTTTGGGATATCCCGTCATATCGTATCTCATATGGTGCTCAAAAGCCGCCATTACCGCAAGCATGCTCGTATCCGCGCTTTCAAACAATATTTTAGCTCCATAAGCGGGATGCAGGCTTATTGCCTTCCACTCGTCTTTATCTAATGCCGCTTTTTTTCTTAAAATTTCACCGGAAACCATAACTTTCCCTGTGTCATGCAAAAGGGCCGCCATGCCGATTTCCCCTAATGACGACTGGTCCATCCCTAACGCTTCTGCCTGCAAAAGAGTAAACACAGCCACATTTATTTCGTGCACAAGAGTATATTCATCATGACTTTTTATAGTGCCTAAAACAAGCAATAAAAATTTATTTTTTAATAAATTACCTACTATACTATTAACAAAATTACGGACGGCAGCCATATCTACAGCTTGGGTTTTGCCTATTTTGTCTTTAAGTGTTTCTAAAAATTGCAATCCGTTTTGCAGATTTTTTTTTGCCGATTCAATATCGCCTTCTCTTGCTTCGCGTTTTTCTTCTTTATCTAAATCGATTTTTCCAAGCGTTATATTTTGTATGTTGGAAGCCGCGAATAAACTTTCAAGGCCGCCTGCTGACTCAATTGCCTTGGAATTCATATTTATCACATCAATAAAACCTTCCAGCTCCTTTGCAGTGATACCTTTTGTGAAAGTTATTTTTTCCGCTTTTATGATTTTTAAATGTTCTATAAAACCTTTTAGATATTTACTTATTTCATAAAAAGGTTTTTTGTTATACGCGATTTCATTACCTATTACTCCAATTATCAATTCTTTTTTTTGCGAGAGAATCTCTGTTAAAGAAAGAAACAGTTTATTAATAGACTCTTTTGTCAGTTTATGTTCTTTATTGTACATAGCCCTGACCTGTGACGCCCTGGCTAAATCCCTTATTAATGATTCTACTTTTATTTCGATGTTTTCATCCATTTATAGTGTCCCGCCTCTACAATCTGCTCTTTGTTTGCTCTAATATTATTTGACACATTCTCCTGACACGCGCTCTTTTATCATTGAGCCTCTGCTCGATTGAACGTAATGCCTCAGGAGTACCTATCTGCCCCAAACTAATCACTGCGGCAACACGCAGTTCATCTCTATTCGGAATATTTAAAAAACCTGTTTTTTTAAGAACCTTTTTGATAAAAGGCACCGACTCCGATATTTTAAGATTTCCGCATGATTTAACGAGTTTTAAAAGATATTTTCTTCTAAAAAAACTTCTCTCTAAATATACAAAAATATCTTTTAGAGTATTGTTGTCTTTGGTATTTACTAGAATTCCAATTGCCATAGTTTTAACAGATTCGTCTTTTTCCTTTTTGAAAAATTTGAAAATAATATTCATTTCTTCTTTTGTCTCAGGCAAAAAGTTATCCAACGCCTCCAAACGCACCTCTATATTTTTATGATTAAGCATCTTTGTCGCAATTTTATGCGCCCTCTCAGGGTCAATAAACTTTAAAACCTTTAATAAGTCTTTTATGGCGAAATTGTCTTTCGCGCTATTTAGGCGATGATTTATCTTTTCAAGAACACCAGTTTTCATTTTAACCAACACGCTGTTAAATTTATGTTTATTATAAGGGTTTTTATCTTTAAGAAAAGCATTTAAAAGCAAATCCAAAGAAGCCGTTTGTGTTTTGGAAAGTATATAACCTATATCTTCTAAAGCGTCAGATTTAGCCTTAGGAATAAATGAAATTATTTTTTCAATATTTTCTGTTTTAGTTATTTCATTTAAAAAAATTTTTGCCTGCAATTCAATAAATTTATTTTCTTTCTGCTCTAATCGCAAATGGTCTATAAATAATTCAAATATTTCCCTGATACTTTTAACATCTTCTAAATCAAACAATTCCGGAAAAAGTTCAATCAGTTTGCGGGTAATTTTCTCGAAAACATCGGGATTTTCTTCAAGCCAAAGAATATTTAAAAGACATCTTGTTTTTTCTCGGACCATATTTTCGTGTTTTAAAAATTCTTTATACGTGCTTATTAGAACAAAGGCCTTTTTTTTGTCTATTACGGCTCCTATATCATTGCCTAAAAATACTTCCACCGTTTTTTTGTATATCTGAGACATAAATTCATTATTGCTATGAGTTTGAAATAAATCAGTAATTGATTGCTGAAGCTTTTCGATATCCTTATCCGGCAAATTTTTGCTAAATAACTTGTCCGCGGCAAGAGAAACCACATCGCTTATTTTGTCTTTTTCTTTTCCTGAAACTAATTTATCAAATACCTTTAACAGATTTTCGTTAACGCTATTTTCTCTATTTAACAAAGACACCATGAAATCGGAAATTGTGTCATCTGAAAAATCTTTGGTTATTTCTTTTGCTAAATCGTAATTCTCCCCGTCTATTTCCGTTTTTTCAAACATGCCCGCGAGCAGTTTTGGAGGAAATTTCACAAGAATATTTGTCAAATCATTTCTAATTTCTTTAACATCCTGGCTTAAATTGTTTTCAAAATATTTATATATTTTTACAAATACACGGCGGATATTATCTATGGTTGCTTTATCATCACCTTTACTTATTGATTCACGGTATAAATCATTTAAAATTGAAGCTGACTTATCAGAATTTTTCAAGAAATTTATCAAAGTTTCAATTTTTGCTTCTTGAATCCCGTTTTTTTGAGATTCTTCCGCGATATTGACGATAAATTGCCATATTTCCTGTTCCGTGGAAGCTTTTCCTCCTTTGTTTGACAAAATAAAACTGTAATCCAATTCTTTTATTTTTATATGAGGTGTTGCCTGCATCGCCGTGTTATTTTTGATAGACGCGAAAAAATCTATCAGTTCG
>JBDROR010000183.1:0-4765 GCA_043809805.1 bacterium | reverse complement strand
ACCATCAACCCTACCCCGTTTCAATCCTTGTTTTAATGGAACGACAATTTAAACTATTTATTTCGCCTACAGATTCATAGCTTCCCCATTGTTTCAATCCTTGTTTTAATGGAACGACAATTTAAACCGCACTTTTTGTGTTTTTGATTATTTCTCCTGCAATTAGTCAATTTTTACTAAAATCCTTTTCGTTGTTTTCTAACTTTAAAATCAATCTTTATCCCCCATTTTTAACACGTTTTACACCCTAAAACAGCCAAAAAACCTTTTATTTACAGTAGATTGGACATTTTAAAATTAAAATCCCAAATAAATTTTTCAGATTAGCCAATTCTAATACCTTCAGCGCTTCAGCCTCCCGCTCTATTTTCATACACAAATATTCCTATAACAACAATCAATACATTTATTCTGCCATTTGGTTTTTTTGGGATAATAACCTTTAAGTATCACACTAAATATTTCATCTATGACTTCTTTAGTATAACAAAAATCCCGTTCATTATAAACAATTTCTTTTATCTTGTTTCCGCTTTTTATATAGCAGATAAAACCTTTTTTAACGGGTTTGTTATAATTTTCCATTATCAAAAGCGCATATAATACCGATTGAATCTTGTGGGTTTCAAATGTGAAATTGTTGTATTCCGCAAACTTGTAATCTAACGGCGCAAGTGTCCCGTCATTAAGTTCAAGCACTTCATCAACCACACCCCTCACCTTTAAATTACGCGACGCGATATAGACTGAAATATCTTTACCCGCGCATCCTAATTTTTTTCTAATATATTCGCGGTTCTCAATCTCCCGTTTTTCATGAAGTTCCCTGCCTTTTAATACTTTATACCTTAATTCTTCGTGCTGGGGTATGCCAAGGCAATTCATAAAATACGTAAACCGCGGGCAGTAAAGATGCTCGACTACCTCTGACGGCGTAATCATGGGAGTAGTTTCGGTATCATTCATACAAACAACGCCTTCACTTCGTCGCTTACTAAATCCTTATCAAACGCCTGTCCAAGCAATTTTACTTTCTTAAAATCATCCTCGCACATCGGAAATATATATACTGAATCTATCTTCAGATCAATTATATCATCACACATAATTTTAAGTTCATCGATCTGATTTTTATTAAGAGTGCCGAGAAAGACGGACTTTTGAACCCTGTATAGCCCTTTATCCTTGCAAGCTTTAGCGATTTTGTTCCGGGTTTTAGTTTTGCTGATATCATAGATCAGCCAGACAAGTTTATCCATAGTTACTTTTACTCTTTTATCAATTCATTCGCAATTCTATGACAGTCAAACTGAATAATATTTTTCCGCATAATATTTCTATTGTTATACCTTATCGATTCATCAAGAAAGATATTAAATTCCGTGATAAGACAGGCTTTACCTTCTTTATTCAAGGTTAATCCATTGGGTATTTTATCAAAATATTCGGTTTTAACTTTCCTTCCAGCAAACATATTAATCACAACTTCATCTGCCCAGATTCTATAATTTTCTATAAGGTCAAACACAAGAGATTTTTTATTATAATGGTCAGTATGAATAAAACCTACATAAGGGTCAAGTCCTGCTATAATGCAAGCTTTTTCAACCATAAAATAAAGCACGCCATAGGAATAATTAAGGAGACAATTGAATTCATCTTTTGCGGGGTTTCGGCTTCTGCCTTCAAATTTAAACCTATCCGGCATTAGGAAACTCAGAACTTCAAAATAAATTCTTCCGCCGCTACCTTCTATCCCCATAATACTTCCGCGATTTTCTTCGAGTGTGCCAGATAAAAAATCAAAACCATTCATCACACTTTGCAGTTTGTCAATATAACTTGTTATCTCCGCTGATTTGTGAGGCCTTGTATCCCTCAGCCTTTTTAGCAAATCTATTTGGTTAGCAAACTTTGTTTTCACCCATCCGATTGCCAGCTTAAGGCCCTCTTCTTTTTCAGCTATTTCTAATTGTTTTCTGCGAATGGCTGTCGTACTGCCCAATTTTGGATGCCATACACGGCCATAAGGATTCCCAAAATCATCAATAAAAACAATATCAATATTATTTTCCATAGCCATTTTTATGGCATCAGTTGTGATATACGCGGCAGTAGAGATAAGAATAGACGATATTTTCTTGCAGGATATCTCAGACACTTTATCATCCACTTTGACTTTAAAACAATCGCCGTTTCTTTGTAAATATGAACCATAGGAATTAATGACTAATTGCATAATTTTCATTCGCTAAATTTTATTCTTATTTAGTTTTTAAAATATTCATAATATTTGGCTCTTCAGCTAATTTCAATCCTTTAATAATTTTACTTTGCCATTTTGGAGGAACTGTACTGAAAACAATTTTGATAATACCCGACTCGCCTTTATTAATCAATGCCTTCAAAATTTCAATGGCAGTATTTCTGTCTTTTCCCGCCTTTTCTTCGTTCAATCTTCTCTGATATATAATTAACTTATGTAATGCAAAATTAACCGGATGAGGCAAAGTTAAATAAAAATCCTCAACTTTTATTTTAATAGTATTGGAGGATAAGAAATTTAGAAATCTTAAGGCTGTTGCGTTAATCCCTAATTTTGGCAGACGATGAGGCTTATCTGTCCCTTTGCCTCTTTCAGGAACTAAAAATTCGACTATTAAATCTGGATGCTCAAGTTTTATGTATCCTTCATTACCTTTGTACACTATAACAAAACCCAAATCTTCAAGGAGATTTGGTATATCAACCGCCTTCTCTATCCTTTTAGGATTATCTATCAAAAAATCAATATCTCTGGTTTTAATAGTCCGCCTATCCAGATACGAGGTGCCGGAAAAATATTCATTGTAGAAATATGCGCACCAACTTCCTATAAGAATGAAATCATTTAATATCCCTGTATTATGAAACCGCTTTAATATTTCAAGACACAAATCAGACTGTTTCTTTTCCACTTAATGCTCTCCTTAAAAATTTAATCTGCCCTTTAACTTGCAATAATAATTTTTTATATTTATCAAGCATTTTTCTTTGTCCAGCATAAACCTTTTTTACCTCTTTTGAAATACGCCCTTTATATATAAACTTTACCTTACTACCCTGTCTTTTTACCAAATAATAATAGTAGTGTTTACCTATTTTTTTTCTTACAAGACAGCCCTTAATTTTACTTATTTCATCCTGATAACTCTTCAGCATATCAAGAGAATTTTCCAGTTCCTCTTCCAATACTCCTTTAATCACACCCATAATAATTCCCCCTTACCATACATATTTATAATAATATTATAATTTGTTTGGTAATAATGTCAATATGTTTTTACCTAACATTTCTGATAATTATTATCATTTTGTATGGTAATAATCCTTCAGGCACAAATATCAAGCCTTTTCACCGTCCCAAATCCTCTCGACACCGATTTTCCGATCCCCCAGTAATCCGGGATTTCAAAGTTGACGGAGAATGTGCCGAGAAAACCGAGCATGGGGGTGCCTTTGAGGGAGGTATGGATTTCCTTAACATTTTTAATATCCGCCCTAATCGGCGACGGCACAGTGTATCCAAGGCTTTTTGACATTGAGATTATATTGCCGACCAAAATTTTCTTTAACAATTCCTTCTTATCTTCCCAATTTTCCATTTCCCTGTATTTTTTGTGGTTCTCTTCATTGAGGGCAAGCCAGGGGGTAAGGAAGGAATAGGATGTATGTTTATCAACGCATATTAAGCTATTCTGTTTAAGAAATGATCTTTTATCAAAAATTTCATATTCCTTATTATCCAGATCAAGTCTCGAAATATTTTCGAATATTTTCCATACTGAATCTACCCCATCTTGAATTCCAACTAGCAAAGGAACTTTATCAAGTATTTTATATTGCACTTTAGGATAGCGATAAATACATTTTCCACCCGCTTCATGATTATGAAGATTGGTATCTTCAATCATATTTTTGCCTATAAAACCACGTACTTTTTCAGCAAAATTTGAAGTTAGTTTTGTGTTTGTTCCCAACCAAAGATATATGGTATCAACGTTCATTTTATCTCCCTGCGAAGTTAAATGATTTTTTGTCCGCCTGCTTTCTCAGCTAGATTAACATTAAAGCCAACACCCTTTTTATCATAAAATTGTTCATCCAATATCCTGAATTTACCAATTGAGTAATCAGTAAAATTATCAGGGCTATTGGGCATCCACTTTTTGAATTTAATATTTATTGAATTTTCCGCTATTCTTTTGCTTACACGTTTCAAGGCATAGCGTCTATTCCATCTGTCCTCAATTGCCAAAGCAACTTTAATATCTACAGATAATTTATTATCAAAAGAAGAGACAATAAACTGTTCTTGCCATTCATCTCCACGCAATAATTTCTTAATATTAACTATTTCTTCCTGCCCTTTATATTGATATTTGTGCGAATATTTAGCATAAGCCTCCACAATTTTTATAGAATGCCCTAAATTCTCCCGCATATATTGAAAATATTTTGTCCCATAATGATAAAATTTATCTTCAGTTAAATTAGTACTATTATTTAGGCTGAAAGCAGTGCTTTCTAATAATTTTTCATCATAAACCAATGAAGAAAACGCCTTGTTATTTTCAGAAAATAAATTTACAATTTCTATGATGCCGAGATTTTTTATCCCATTTCTGTTACAACGCCCACATACTTGAAAAATTGAATCCAGTGGAGCCCAATCTCTGATAATATAATCTATATCAATATCAACCCCAGCCTCTATACACTGGGT
>JBDROR010000182.1:0-2831 GCA_043809805.1 bacterium | reverse complement strand
CCCGGATTATCAGTCAAAATCAACTAATCTGGCGTTAAACAAAAGTTTAGGGTATATTCCAGGCGCTACCACGCCGCTGGGCCCTTTATATATTGCCGCTGTGCTTAAAAAGGCAGGGCATGAAGTAAATTTCATTGATGGTATCTTCCACACATGGGAAGAAACTGAAAAAAAAATAAGGGATGAATCTCCTGAAATTGTCGGAATTTCCGTAACAGCTTTTGGCGCCGAAAAAACAAAACGGTTAACGGGGCTTATCAAAAAAAGCAATCCGAATATTTTTACGATCATTGGAGGCCCTTATCCTGACGCGGTACAGGAAAAATGTCTCGAAGAAGATTCAAATTTAGACGCTGTTTCTGTGGGTGATGGTGAATACAATATGAGGGATTTATGTTATGCCTTGGAAAATAAAAGAGATTTATCTGGTGTAAAGGGCATTATTTGGAGAGAAACACCCTGCAAAATAGTAAAAAATTCACCACGTCCTTTTATTGAAGATTTGGATGAATTACCGTTCCCAGCCAGGGAACTGGTGGATGTTAAAAAATATTCTCCAGCTATCGGCCATTATAAAAAATTGCCCAATGCCGGTATTATTGCGTCCCGTGGGTGTAAAGGGCAGTGTATATTTTGTCATACAAGAATATTTAAAGATCTTTATACGCGTTTTAGAAAACCCGGATACGTCGTTGAAGAAATGGCGGAATTGATTGAAAAATATGGAATAAAAGATTTTTTGTTCTGGGATAATAACCTTACCGAGGATAGGGATAGGATAGTTACGCTTTGCGAAGAGATAATAAGGCGGAAGTTTAATATAGTATGGTCAGGTGGGACAAGAGCCGATACCATTGATAAGGAAATTATCGCGATAATGAAGCGTTCCGGGTGTTGGAAGCTTTTGGTCGGGATTGAATCGGGAACCCAAAAGAGCCTGGATATATTAAATAAAGGTGAAACCCTTGAGCAAATTGAGAAGGTTGTCTGTTGGATTAAGGCGGCTGGGATTTCGGTGTTTGCGACATTTATCTTTGGGATACCGGGAGAAACTTATAATGATGCCTTGAGAACAATTGAATTTGCAAAGAAATTAGATCCCGATATCGCTAAATTTTTCACTTTGTCCTGCAATCCGGGAAGTATTATGAGTGAAAAAGTTCATGAGTATGGAAATATGCCGGTAACATCACATGCTCAATCATTTCACGCGGCCGGTTTTGTTCCATACACTATGACACGTAACGAATTGGAAGAAGTGTTAACCCGGGCATATAAAGAATTTTACATGAGGCCTTCTTTTATTATTAAAAGAGCATTGAATATTCGAAACATTGAGGATTTAAAACAGAATATCAGAGGTTTTTTAGCCTTTAGGCAGGCTGAGTGTTGATATAAAGGATTAATGGCAAAAAAAATGTTTAAAAAATATGTTATTCTATTAATATTGGTAAATTTAACTTGTGTGCATAAAGGGATTATGGATAAAAACTTTTTTCAGGTGGAAGGCAGTGTAAGTTATAAAGATAGTGTGTTACAGGACGCGACCGTTGAAATTTATTCAGAAAACGATATTTTTAAGAATGGTTTCAAAGACAGCCCTTTTACTAATTATAAAATAAAAGGCTCAGATGGCAGGTTTTCGGTAAAATTACCGGCGGGCAATTACTATTTTGCGGCATATAAATCCGGGGATGGGAAAAGGCAGTCGTTAAAAGAAGGTGATTCTTATTGTTTTTATGGCGGAAATCCGGTTTCTGTTTTTGGAGATAAAAAAGGTCTTTCGCTTAACTGTGTAAAAATCTATAATTTGCAAAAGTCTTTTTCATTTTTGCCGGACGGTTCGGAATTGTCGGGAGAAGTGGTAGATGTTGAAGGTAACGCGCTGGAAGGAGCGTATATATATCTTTTTCAAGCCTCTAATCCTGATTTGAGAAGAATGGCCGACATAGTATCGAAACCTACAAAAGAGGACGGCAGCTTTTCTTTTGTTGTGAAAGCTGCAGGTTCATATTTTATAGTTGCCAGAAAAAGGCAAAATATACAGGATAGGGGGCCGTTAAAAGTGGGTGATTATTATGGGTATTACCATGATAATCCAGTCGAAATTAAAGAAAAGACAAAGATGTTTTTGAAATTGGAGTGCTCGGAGAAAAAACGAGAAGAGGAACCCGCGAATTTTGCTGCTATTCCCGCGGGGAAATCCGGAATTCGCGGGAAGCTAATTGATAAAGACGGTAAGCCGGTAAAAAATATGTTTGCATTTGTTTATAAAGACGAATTTAACACAGGGAAAAAACCGGATTATAAATCTTTAGTGACAAAAGAAGACGGGGTATATACCATTATTATCGAAAATCCCGGGTTGTATATTATTGGCGCGAGAAGTACTTATGGAGGGCCGCCTGAGCCTGGTGATGTTTTTGGGTTTTATAAAGGGCCACAATATTACGAGATCGACCCGGGCGATGTTTTTGGATTTCATACAGGGGCGCAAAATTACAAGATTAAAATTGAAAAAGGGGAAATAAAGGAGAATGTTAATATCCTGGTAGAGGAGATTCGGTAATGGGGAAAAAAATAGTATTTATTTATATATTTTTATTTATAAGCATAAAGATAAATGCTGTTCAAATAGAAAGATGTGAGATTGTTGAAAATACTTCATGGGAAGGAGAGATAATTATAAATTTCCCGATTAAAGTCCAAAGGCAGGCAGTATTAACTATTCTGCCCGGGACAGTAGTAAAGTTTGTTGATGTGAACGCGGGGTTGGATGTTGAAGGGGTATTAACCGCTAATGGTTTTCCAGATAAAAAAATAACTTTTAC
>JBDROR010000181.1:0-6081 GCA_043809805.1 bacterium | reverse complement strand
TGTTCGGTCGAAATGACAAAATTGTACGGTCGGGTTGTCATTCCGAACGAAGTGAGGAATCTTATACTGACAATCAATAAGTTACGGGAATTTTCGAATGAAAAATAAAACTAATACATATATCGCTGTTTTAGCCGCCGGGAAAGGAACAAGGATGAAAAGCGAATATCCTAAAGTGCTTCATCCTATCTGCGGCAAACCAATGATTCAACACGTTTTTGAAACAATAAATGCTCTTAACACGAAGAAAATATTTACCATTATCGGCCACCAAAAGGAAATACTTTTAAAAGCTTTGCCGAAACAGGTAATCCCAATAATTCAAAATAAACAATTGGGAACAGGACATGCTGTGAATCAATTAAGCGGTTATTTTAAAAAGGAAAATGGGGTGAAGCATTGTCATTCCGAGCAAAACGCTGTCATTCCGAGCGGAAGCGAGGAATCTAAGATTTCTCCCTTCGGTCGAAATGACAATTGTTGCGAACAACGGAATAAGAAACTTTTAGGTAAAAATGCCTGTTTAATGGTCTTATGTGCCGATATCCCTTTTGTTTCAGAAAGGACATTAAAAAGTCTTTTAAGACAGCATCAAAACGCACATGCATTAGCGACGGTGCTTACGTGCCGGTTAAAAAATCCAACGGGTTACGGAAGGATTGTTAAAGAAAATGGAAAAATTAAGAAGATTGTTGAAGAATTAGACGCCTCGCCTGATGAGAAAACTATAGATGAAATTAATACCGGCATATACTGTTTTGAAACAAATGCCCTATTCTCCGCTCTAAAAAATGTTCAGACAAACAACAAAAAAAAGGAATATTATCTTACCGACGTCATTGAAATTCTATATTCCAAAGGGCTGCAAACGTCCTCATTCTTTATAACAAATGAGGATGAAATTCGGGGTATTAACACAAAAATCGATCTCGCGTGGGCGGAAAATCACAAACGGAAAGAGATACTAAACCGGTTTATGCTTTCGGGAATAACCATTATCGACCCGGGAACAACTTTTATTTCTGAAAATACTAAAATCGGGACGGATACTGTAATTTATCCTTTTTCTGTTATTGAAGGAGAAAATATTATAGGCAAAAACTGTTCTTTAGGACCCCAGACAAAAATAAAAAATTGTAAAATCGGCAATGAGAACAAAATATTTTTCTCGGTGGTTAGTGAAAGTATCTTAAAAGACAAAACAATAATCGGGCCATTTACACATATCAGGCCTCAAACTGTAATTGACAATGAGGCGCGTCTCGGCAGTTTTGTGGAAGTTAAAAAATCTTTTATAGGCAAAAAAACAAAGGTTGGGCACTTGTCTTATTTAGGTGATGGCATAATCGGAAACGAGGTTAATGTCGGGGCGGGAACAATTACCTGTAACTATGACGGCATTAAAAAATATCAAACAATAATAGAAGATGACGCATTTATTGGAAGTAATTCTCAATTGGTAGCGCCTGTAAAAATCGGAAAGGGAGCATTAATAGGGGCAGGATCTACTATTACTAAAAATGTGCCTGCGCACGCGCTCGCGTTATCCAGAGTTCAACAGACTAATATTGAGGGCGGGGCAAAGAGAAAGTTAAAAAATAAGTAACTGGTTACTAATATTCCCCTCTTTAGAAAAGAGGGGCCAAGGGGAGATTTGAAAACAGTTTAAAAATCCCCCTTAATCCCCCTTTTACAAAGGGGGACTAAAAACACAGGAGAGCACATGACAGAAACCAATCATGAAATAAAAATATTCAGTGGAACCGCAAATGTCAACCTTGCGAAAAATATCTGTAAATACCTTAATCTGCCTTTGGGTGGTTCTGAAACATCTATTTTTAGCGATGGGGAAATACTTGTGAAAATCACTGAAAATGTCCGCGGGGCGGAAGTATTTATTATTCAATCCCTTTGTAACCCGGTAAACAACCATCTAATGGAGCTTTTAATTATGGTCGATGCTTTGAGAAGGTCATCTGCCAGTAAAATTACAGCCGTAATTCCATATTTCGCTTATGCCAGACAGGATAGAAAAACTGAACCGCGCGTTCCAATAACTGCCAAACTGATAGCAAATTTAATTACTGAGGCTGGAATCGACAGGCTTTTAACTATGGACCTTCACGCGACACAAATACAAGGATTCTTCGATATACCTGTAGACAATTTGTTTGCCACGCCGGTATTTTTGAGCCATTTTACAAATCTTTTAGAAGAACCTGTAGTTATTGCTCCTGATGCCGGCGGTGTTGAACGTTCCAGATCATTTGCCAAACGGCTTAAGGCATCATTGGCCATAATTGATAAACGAAGGATTAAAAAGAATGAGGCGGAAATTATGAACATTATCGGTGATGTGGAAAATAAAGACGTAATCATTCTTGATGATATAATTGATACTGCCGGCACATTAACAAAAGCGGCAAACGCGTTAAAAAACAAGGGCGCGAAAAGAATTTTCGCGGCAGGGACACACGCAATATTTTCCGGCCCGGCAATTGAAAGAATAAATGAATCGCCTTTGGAACAGGTAGTCATAACTGACACTATTCCGCTTCCTGCAAATAAACAGTTTCCAAAGATAAAAATTCTTTCAGTATCTGATTTATTAGGCGAGGCTATTATTCGAATTTACAAAAATAATTCTGTGAGTTCGCTGTTCGTATAAAATGAACCACAGAGGTCACAGAGAAAAGCTAAGAATTTCTCAGTGTTCTCAAGAGAAATTTCCTTTGACTTATTTAAGAGCAATGGATAAAAAAATTGGATCGTTAATTAATTTCAATGTGGAAATGCTAAAAAACGGTATAAAAAGATTAATAATGAGGGCACAGAGGGAAGGTTTCTCTGTGTTCTCTGTGGTTAATCTTTGAAAGGAAAAAATTATGGAAATATTTCAATTTGAAGTAAAATCAAGAAGTCAAACAGGCACCAATGCGTCGCGGCGTATCAGAAAACAAGAAACAATTCCCGGCGTTCTCTACGGAAACGGGAAATCTCAATCGCTTGAATTCAATTTAAAAGAATTCAAAAAAATAGCTAAAAAAGTACATGGCGGACACGCGATTGTTAATTTGACCATAAAAGAAAAAGATGGAGAAATAAGCAAAACAACACTTCTTAAAGATATACAATATGACGTTGTCAGTGACGTTATAATCCATGTTGATTTTCAGGAAATATCTCTGGAGAAAGAACTTATAACCACGGTCCCTATTGAACTAACGGGGACCGCTGCCGGGCTTAAAGAGGGCGGCGTTTTGGAACAGGTTTTGCGGTATTTAGAGATTAAAGCGCTTCCATTGAAAATTCCTGAAAAATTCACGCTGGACGTATCCAGCCTTGCTATCGGCCACTCTATAACAGTCAATAACATAACTCCAATGGAAGGAGTAATAATTTTAACCTCAAAAGATAAGACTGCGGCAACTGTGCTGGCACCTTCGAAAGAAGAGGTTAAAGCAGCAACTGAATCTGAAGCAGCAGCAGCAAAAGCTGAACCTGAAGTAATAGGTAAGGAAAAGAAAGAGGCTGAGGAAAAAGAAACTGAGGGGAAAGAAGCCGGAAAGAAAGAAGATAAGAAAAAGTAAAAGAAAATAAAAATCCCCCTATTTCCCCCTTTGAAAAAGGGGGATTAAAGGGGGATTTACGAACGAAACCATGTATCTTATAGTCGGACTCGGCAATCCGGGCAGGAAATACGCAAACACAAGGCACAATCTTGGTTTTTTGGCGATTGACAAATTATTAAAAAAATTTGATGTTTCTCTGCAAAAACACCAGGATTTATATAAAAGTGTACGTATCGAAATATCCAACGAGAAAGTAATTCTTGCGCAGCCTCTCACTTTTATGAATAAAAGCGGAGAGGCTGTGCGTTATCTTGCCAAAAAAAGAGCTGTCCCTTTAGATAAAACATTAATTATTTACGATGACTTGAATCTCCCTCTCGGGAAATTTCGTCTTCGTACAAAAGGAAGCGCCGGCGGGCATAACGGGATGACGTCAATCATTGAATGTCTCGGCTCACAGGATTTTCCAAGATTACGGATTGGGATAGGAACACCAAGTAATACTCCATGGGAAAAATTCGTGCTTGAACCTTTTTCATCACAGGAAAAAGAAATTATCCAAAACTCGTTAAAAAATATACCTGAAATTGTTGAAACCTTTATACAAAGAGGAATTATTCGTCAATTCGACCTTTGAATTGGAAGTAATTCAAGTTTTATGTTTTGGCTTTTTTATCTCAACAATTTCACCGCCAAATGTGTCTAGTGCCGATTTTATAAAAGAATCCGTTGAGTTATCGTCATTTCGACCGAAGGGAGAAATCTTGTATTTAGATTCCTCGCTTTGCTCGGAATGACAATGCTCCACACCTTCTCTAATTACACATTTAATTTGCACGTTGTTCCCCGTTAATTCTTTAACTATTAAAGAGATAAATTTAAGATTATTGTTCTCTTCCACTCGTTCTTTATAAAACTTACTGTCAGGATAAAAACCTAAACTAAATTCATTATCTTTTTCTTCGACTATCTCGCAATGTTCGAGAAAGCTTCCCAGCACAACTTTTTTTTCTTTCACTAATCGCACAATCTCCCTCCAGTGGGATCTAAATTTGTCGCTCGTCGCTCCTGCCTGCCGGCAGGCATGGCGTCGCTCGTCACCCTTCGCCGAGGCTTCCGCCTTCGCTGAAGCTTCGGTGGACAGGTCGGGTGACGTTCCGTCGTTCGTTTTGGGCGATTCATGAATCGCCCCTACATCAGGGAGAGGCACCGCCTCGCCCCTACATGTGACTGGTGACTGGCGACTAGCGACTACTTCCCCCTGCGTAATCTTCACCAAGGCCATTTCCATTAAAATCCTCGGATAACTTGAACGACGGATTTCCAATTCAGTCTCATTCAAAATCTTCATTACTTCCAATAACCTGTCTTTTGTAAAAGCATCGCGATACTTCGAGATATTTTTTATTTGACTGGGAGATAAATCCGCCAAAACATCAATATCAGAACCCGGGACAATAATTGTTACAAGAATATGCCGAAGATAATCAAGAATTGTTTTAATAAACTGGTTTAGATCACAACCTTTTTCTAAAAGATTATGCAAAAAATACAACGCGCCGGATGAATCTCTTTTAATAACAATCTCGCAAAAATTCGCCAAAATATTTTCTTCCGCAATGCCCAAAAAATCCTGCATATCTTTTTTGGAAATTTTTCCCCCGCCATGTACCAGATCCCCGACTTTGTCGGGGGCTCGGTACATGGCACCGCTATAAGATACGGCCTGGTCTAAAAGGCTTTGGCTGTCACGCATACTGCCCTCCGATGCCTGAGCAATCAAATAAAATGCCTCTTCATCCGCGTCAATATTCTCTTTGTCCGCTACATATTTTAAATGTTTAACAATTTCACTGACAGAAACCCTTCTAAAATCAAATCTTTGACACCGGGAAAGAATCGTTAATGGAATCTTGTAAGGTTCAGTCGTGGCAAAAATAAAAATAACATGAGGCGGCGGTTCTTCTAATGTTTTTAAAAGGGCATTGAACGCCTCTTTTGTCAGCATGTGAACTTCATCAATTATATAAATTCTGTATTTCCCACTGACAGGCGCAAATTTTACATTCTCCCGTAAACTTCTAATTTCATCTATTCCTCGGTTTGACGCGCCGTCAATTTCAACAACGTCCATCGATATGCCTTTAGTAATTTCCTCACAACTAACGCAAATATTACAAGGAGAGAAATCCTTTCTTTCCCTGCAATTTAACGCCTTGGCCAAAATCCTTGCTGCGCTGGTTTTCCCTATCCCACGCGGGCCCGAAAAAAGATAGGCATGAGCAATTCTATTCGAGGCTAACGCGTTTTTTAAAGTAAGCGCGACATGATTCTGTCCAACTAACTCATCAAAATTCTGCGGCCTGTATCGGCGGGCAAGTACTATGTATGACATGTTTGCTTTGCTCCAATAATAACATGTAGGGGCGACCCGATGGGACTTCCCAAATAAATCAGCGGTGCCATGTACCGAGTCTCCGACGGAGTCGGAGCCTGGTACATGGCGGTG
>JBDROR010000180.1:0-2453 GCA_043809805.1 bacterium | reverse complement strand
AAGCGTGTTATGATTTTGCAGATAAGAAAAATGGATTATATCAATTAACAGTCCCGACGGGTGGAGGTAAAACATTTGCCAGTTTAAGATTTGCTTTACATCATGCAGATAAACGCAAAATGGATAGAATTATCTATGTACTGCCGTATACTAGTATTATTGACCAAAATGCTGATGAGATACGCAAGGTTTTAGAAGAAAAGGATGAAAAAGGTAAATATCTAAATCGGGTGGTATTGGAACATCATTCTAACTTAATGCCTGATAAAGAGACAAAAAGGCAAAAGATGCTTTCTGAAAATTGGGATGCGCCTGTTGTCTTGACGACCAACATTCAGGTTTTGGAGGCTTTATTTGGTTCTGGAACGAGAGGCGCCCGCAGAATACATCAGCTTGCGAACGCAGTGATTATTTTTGATGAAGTCCAAACCTTGCCGGTAAAGTGTGTGCAGTTGTTCAATATAGCTGTAAATTTTCTGGTAAATAATTGCTGTTCTACAGTTGTGCTTTGTACAGCGACACAGCCGCTTTTGGATAAAATAGAACCACAATCAAGGGCATTGGTTATTACCGCAGAACAACAGATAGTTTCTAATGTGAGACAGTTATTCGATGATCTAAAACGCGTTGAGATTTACGACAAAAGAAATGACGGTGGTTGGAGTAACGATGAAATAAAAGAGCTTGCAGGTCAAAAAGTTGTTGAATCAGGTAGTGTTTTGATAGTAGTAAATACGAAAACATCGGCGCGGGAGATTTATCAGCAATGTAAACAGATAAGTAATGTTGAAATATACCATTTAAGCACTCATATGTGTCCAGCTCACCGCATGGCGGTGCTGGATCAGATTAAAGCCTGTTTACCTGACAAAAAGTCTGTTATTTGTATTAGTACTCAGCTTATTGAGGCGGGTGTGGATATTTCTTTTGGCTCAGTAATTCGCTTTTTAGCAGGGCTTGATTCAATTGTGCAGGCCGCCGGAAGATGTAATCGCCATAATGAAAAATATCCGGCGTTGGGCGAGGTTTACATTATTAATCCGGCAGAAGAAAATATAGATAGTATTGAGGATATCAGGATTGGTAAGGAAAAATCCGAGCGACTATTGGATGAATTTAAAGCTAACCCGAAAAGATTTGGCAATAGCATTTTAAGCCCGGAGGCAATGGAGCAGTATTATAAATATTATTTTTATCAACGGGCGAATGAGATGAATTATCCTGTTAATTCTAAGTCAGCAATAGGACAGGAGGATAATTTATTCAATTTACTTTCCGTAAATAAGGTTTCTGTGGAAGAATATATACGAATTAATAAAAAGTCTCCGGAAATACCATTGAGACAAGCATTTATGTCTGCCGCTAAGTCTTTTGAGGTAATCGAAACAGTAGCCAGAGGAATTGTTGTGCCATATGGGAAAGAAGGGAAGGAAATTGTTAATAAACTTTGTTCAGTTCAGGAATTGGAAAAGCAATATAAATTGATCCGGCGAGCTCAGCGGTATTCGGTAAATGTGTTTCCTAATGTATTGAAGAAATTACAGGATCAGCAAGCTATCCATGAAGTACAGGGTGGATCAGGGATTTTGTATCTTGATGAGCGGTATTATAGCGATGAATTTGGATTAGGTAATGTACCTGTGAAGGACATGAATTTTTTAAATGCTTAATTAAAAGGAGGTGCTATGGAAAAAGAAAACAGAGTAGAATTTAAAGTTTCCGGGAAATATGCCCTTTTTACTGATCCGCTGACAAAAATTGGCGGTGAAAAATGTTCTTACCACATTCCGACCTATGAAGCTTTAAAGGGTGTATTGAGTTCGGTTTATTGGAAGCCGACCATTGTTTGGTTTATTGATCGTGTAAGAATAATGAAACGTATACGGACGCAGACTCGAAGCGCAAAACCTGTTGAGTATGGCGGGGGTAATTCTCTTGCGATTTATACTTATCTTGCTGATGTTGAGTATCAAGTTCAGGCGCATTTTGAGTGGAATTTGAATCGAGAGGATATGTCCAAAGATAGAAATGAAAATAAACATTTTTTTGTTGCTAAACGAATGATAGAAAAAGGCGGGAGAAGAGATATATTTTTAGGTGCCCGGGAATGTCAGGGTTATGTCGAACCTTGCAGGTTTGGGGAAGGCAAAAGTGATTACGATGATTATGGCGAAATATCGTTTGACTTGATGTTCCACGGATTTGATTATCCTGATGAGCTTGGAAAAGATGAGCTTCATGCACGGTTCTGGCGGCCTAAGATGGTTGACGGCAAGATTGATTTTATTCGACCTGATGAGTGTCCTCCTGAATTACGAAAGATTACAAGGGCTATGAAAGCCAATCCGCCGAATTCTATCGGGTTGGAAGAAGATTCATTGGTGGAGATTCTATTGGAAGGAGGTTTCATTAAATGAGTTGGATACAAAAATTATATGAGACTTATGATAATT
>JBDROR010000179.1:0-2943 GCA_043809805.1 bacterium | reverse complement strand
TTCGCTCAAAACTATAATCATTTCCAATCGCGGTAAGAGAAGATGTATTTACAGTCAATGCCTCCGCGTCCAGCGCTTTTCTTTCAAGAAAAAACCTGCTGACAAGCTCAGTCGCGATATGCTGAGAATCCGCGGCGCTGCCTCCATTCCCGCAAAGCAATAATTTATTTCCCGACGTGAAAGCATCCAGCAATAAATTCCCAGCCTCTTTTATTTTTAAACACAGCTCTGAATCATTTTTCAGCAAGGTTATAACTTTTAAATGTTCATCTAATATTTTTTCAGAAAACTGCATTGATTCCTTTTTTTATAAAATCCCCCTCAATCCCCCTTTTGCAAAGGGGGAATAAAAGGGGGATTTAAACAATTTTAAGGATATATTATATCACATTATAACGTTTCTTTGCAAAGTTGAAATATTTCCCTGTCGGTTTTAACCGCAATTTTTTTTTCTTTTTTTCTTTCTCTTTGTATGCCGCAAATTTTTTTTACCGCCAAACCAAAAGAGCGATAAAAATTGAAATCTAAAATAAAAAAATAAGTCAGCAGTTTCCAAACAATCGGGAAAAAGTGATAAGTAAAAATAGTTCCTGGCTGGCAATTCTTCCACACAAGCAGAATCCTGTTGCGATTCATTATCGTTTTCACATAACGGTTTTTATTCTTTTCTTTAATCACTCCATGCGGGCCATGATAGACAATACTTTTTGGTTCATAAACAGTTTCCCACCCTCTTTTCCATGCCCTATAACAAACATCAACATCCTCCCAATAAAAAGGATAATACAGTGGGCTAAACCCTCCCAATGCTAAAAATTTCTCGCGTGAATAAGCGCAATGGCCTCCAACCGCGTAAAAGGAATAAAAGGCGCGTGTTTTATCTATTAAATCTTTTGAAGGCTCTTTATTTGATGAAGCGGGAAACCTGATGAATCCTCTGACAAACTTAGGCAGTTTCCTGCCTTCGTTAAAAGTTTTTCGGTCATGGAAAAAAGAACGGCAGCTTACTGCAAAAACAGACGGATCTTCAAAATGAGAAACTAAAGGATCGATAAAATCGTTTTCTACTTCAACGTCATTATTCAATAAAATAACTATATCATTTTTGCTTTCTTTAATTCCCCGGCTGGCCGTTTCTCCAAAACCTTTGTTTTTCTCATTCACTACCAATTTAACTTCAGGGTAATTGGCCTTTATAATATCCCTGCTATCGTCTTTACTCTCATCGTCAACTACAATTATCTCAATCTGGCCATTATAAAAACGGGACGCCTGCCTTAAAGAATCAAGACATTTAGCAATAACCTTTTCCCCATTCCAATTGGCAATTACAATACTGACGGCTTTTTCCATTTTTCCAAATACCATTCTATTGTTTTAACAATCCCGCTTTCAAAATTTTCTTCAGCTTTCCATCCTAATTTAGTTTCTATTTTCGACGCGTCAATAGCATAACGCCTATCATGTCCCGGCCTGTCTTTCACAAATGTTATTAAATTCTTATAACTTGTCGTTATAGGGCAAAGCTTATCCAAAATCTCACAGATTTTTTCAGCAATATAGATATTCGTTTTCTCATTTTTCCCGCCTATATTATAAGTCTCACCGCTTCCCCCTTTATGGAATGCCAGATCAATCCCTTTGCAGTGGTCTAAAACATATAACCAGTCCCTGATATTCTTGCCATCGCCATAAACAGGGATAGGCTCGCCTTTCAACGCGGTTCTGATAATAGTTGGAATAAGTTTTTCTTTGTGTTGTTTGGGGCCATAATTATTTGAACAATTTGTTAGGACAGTATTTAAACCATAAGTGTGATGATAACTTCGAACAACCATATCGCTTGCGGCCTTGCTTGCCGAATAAGGGCTATTGGGACGATATGAGGTCTCTTCAGTAAAATATCCTGTTTCCCCAAGTGTGCCGTAAACTTCATCAGTCGATATATGGTGAAATCTCGACTTTTCATATAACGTTTTATATTTGAACGGTTTTTCCATCCAGTAATTTTTTGCTATATCAACCAATGTAAAAGTCCCCAATACATTCGTTCGTATAAAAACTTCCGGATTTTCTATGGAATTATCCACATGAGACTCGGCGGCAAAATGGATAACACTTTTTATATCAAATTCGCTAAATATAGATTTTATCAATTTTCTATCGCAAATATCTCCCTTTATAAATTTATATCGCGTGTGGGTTTCTATCTCTTTCAGATTTTCCAAACTACCCGCGTACGTTAAATTATCGAGATTAACTAAAAAATAATCCGGATATTTTTCTATAAAATACGGGACAAAATTGCTTCCGATGAAACCCGCGCAACCGGTAACTAATATTGTTTTCATTTGTAAATTTCCTCCGTCATTTCGACCAAAGGGAGAAATCTTTCTTCAATAAATCCCCCTATTTCCCCCTTTGCAAAAGGGGGATTAAGGACTGGTAGCCGCCAGGCTTTAGCCTGCGTGAAACAACGCAACCTAAAGGTTGCGGCTACCCATCAATTTAAGATTGAAACAGTACTAGTATAAGATTCCTCATTTCGTTTTATCATAATCAAAAACTTCCGCTTTCTCAAAAAACGGGAAGCCTCTATCCCTTTCACAAACAATTACATCACTTCTATTTATTTTCCAGTCAATATTCAAAGTTTTATCATCAAACCTTATTCCTCTTTCAGCCTCTTTTTTATAGTAACCATCAACTTTATAGTGCACAACACATTCACTGCTAAGGACTGAGAATCCATGCGCGAAACCTTTTGGAATAAACAATTGTTTTTTGTTTTCTTCGCTAAGCTCTACCGCTATATGTTTTAAAAAATCGGGCGAACCTCGCCTGATATCTACCGCAACATCGAGTATCTTGCCTTTTACAACCCTTACGAGCTTGCTTTGTGTAAATGGCGAAGTTTGATAGTGCAAGCCTCTTACTATTCCA
>JBDROR010000178.1:0-2463 GCA_043809805.1 bacterium | reverse complement strand
TTAGGAGCATTACCCCCTTTTCCATTTCTGTTTTTAAAAGAAGTTTGGTTTCCAAGATAAGTATTCCGATATTTAATGCGGTGGGCAACCATGATGTGCTTGACCGCGCGCTTTATGAAGAAAATTTTGGAAAAACATATTCGGAATGATCTTGTTAAGTTGTATAACGCTGTGTAAGTTTTTGTATATATGGCTTTGTCTCGAGATTTGACGTAGTTTCTTAGTGACCATGGTTAGCAATTCTGTGATAGTGTCAATAGTTTGTCTAAATTTATCGCGAGAGCTTATGGGTGTCTTACGTTATGAGTAGAGCAGGGTATCTTCGAAAACAGTAATGGATGATTTTTGTGTGAGTAATTAATGTGGATTTTTTTGGCTAGCAGAAGGATGAATTCCTAAGATGAAAAAAATTATAAACTATTTAATGGTCTTTAATTTTTTTACAGGTGCTTTTGTACTTAGCAGCGGTTTTTTTGAGTTTTATGTCAATTATATTTTTATGGCCATCTTCATGTGCGTGTATGTTCTTTTTTATCACAAAATAAGTATCAGTCGAAGTTTTGTTTATGTTCTAACGATCGCTGTTTTCTTTTCATTTTTAAATGTTTTGTGGGGCAAGGATACGATGCCTTTGATGTTAAAGGTAACTGCTGGTTTCATTTTAAATGGTGTAGCATATTATCTTTTGATCCGCATGAATAATTATAATGTGAACGAACTCTTTCGAATATACATGCGAATTGCTTGTATTATTGCTTTTATCGGGATTTTCCAGGAACTTAGTTTTTTGGCTGATTTTAAATACGGTTATGATTTTAGATTTTTCATTCCGAAAGTTATGAAGAGTGGCGTAGAATTCGGTTTGCTACGTGTTACATCGATTTTACCGGAACCTGCTCATTTTGGCGCGGTAATGATGCCCGCAACATTTATTTCGATCTTAAACATTTTAAAATGGAAAAATAACTTTATCAGCAGAAAAGCAAGTTTTATGATAATTATAAGTACGATTTTAACCTTTTCGCTTGTGGCTTATGCTGGTATTGTTGCTGCTGTTTTTCTACTTATGTTCAATTACAAACAAAGTAAATTAATAGTTGCGAGTACGATAATTTTAGTTGTTTTCTCATGCAGCGTTTATAAATGTGCACCGACACTTACGTCGAAAGTTGATGATACGATCGCTGTTATTCTCGGGAAGAAACCGCTTCATCACGCGAATTTGAGTACATTTGCTGTTTGCAGTAATGCTTTTATCGCATACAAAAGTTTTATGCGTAATCCATTATTCGGTTCGGGGTTAGGAAGCCATCCGGTGTCATATGATCGGTATATCGATGAGGCGAAAGCCGGCTCGAAAATTCATATTAACAGAAAAGATGCTTCATCGTTATTTTCAAGGCTTGTTTCGGAAATGGGTTTGTTCGGGATTGGTCTCTTTTTTTATTTTAGTATTAAGTTTTACGTGTCGAAAAAAAAGGATGATCATTTTTGGATGATCAGTAACGCGATATTGTGCTTATTTATTGTAAATTTATTGAGACAGGGTAATTATTTTTATAGTGGGTTTATATTTTTCGTTTGGGCATATTATTTTACATACAGATGCAGGGAATTTCACGTTCCGGATTTGAAAAATAGTACTATAGGAAATGATAATACAGAACATTAGAAGGGGGGTAGTCATAAATTGGATACGTTGGCGATAACGGGAGCAACTGGTTTTTTAGGAAGGCATCTGATTGCTAAATGCATATCGGAGGGCTGTTTTAAGTTGAGATTATTGTCGCGTAATCGAAATGCGTTTGAGCATTTGCGAAACGATATGGTAACTATTTGTGGTGGAGACATGCTGATGCCCGGTAGTTTGGAAGGCTTTTTACAGCCAAACAGTACATTAATACATTTAGCCTATATTAATAACGCTGGGACCGCAAATATTAATGCGGCTTTGAATCTAATAGAAGCTGTAAAACGATCAGGTGTAAAAAGAGTGGTTCATTGCAGTACTTCTGTAGTAGTTGGTTTCGATGCAAAAGGAGTTGTTACGGAAAATACAAATCCGGCGCCTAAAGGCGAATACCAAAAGACAAAGTATCGAATTGAAGAAATATTGCGTGCCGAGTTATTGCCGAATATTGAGCTTGCGATTTTACGCCCTTCAGAAATAATAGGCCCAGACGGGCAGGGGCTCCAGCGTATGATTAAAAGGCTTCACCGGGGGAGTCCGTATAAAAATTTTATATATCATACTGTTTTGAAACACAGGCGTTTCAATTATGTTAGCGTATATAATGTTGTGGCAGCATTGATTTTGCTGGCATCTACGCCAATTAAACAGATGGGTGATATCTATAATATTTCCGATGATGATGATGTTGACAATAATTACGACTCGGTGGAAAAGATCATTAATGCAGTGCTTAAACATAAACATGAATACCGTTTTGATTTTGGATTACC
>JBDROR010000177.1:0-13608 GCA_043809805.1 bacterium | reverse complement strand
CGGAATGACAATAAAACTGGTGACCTGGTGCACTGGTGCACTGGTGCACTTGGTGACCTCTTATTCTCTCACTCCCACATAATTAACATATTGCTGTACCTTACCAGTTAAATTTACATCCCTGATATCATTACATATATTCCAAATATCATTCGGCGTTATTTCCCTGCCGCCAAGGCCATATACATAATTTATAACCCTTATATTCTGATTTCTTCCAAAAAGCGCCGCCCTGACGTCATTAAATAAAGGCCCGCCTATTCCATTAAATCCTAATGACCTGTCCATTACAGCTAAAACCTTTATCCTGCTCAAAGCTTCCGCCAACTCTTTTTCAGGAAACGGGCGAAAACTTCTTATTTTTATCAGTCCCACTTTATAACCTTTTCCCCTAACCATATCAACAACCGCCTTAGCCGTTCCCGCGGTTGACCCTAAAACTATCAAGGCTAAGTCAGCGTCTGCCATACGATATTCTTCAAACAGCCCATATGATCTGCCGAATTCTTCTTTAAAGGCCTTGCCTATTTCCAAAATGACCTTTTTGGTATTGATCATTCCTTCAGCTTGCTGTCTTTTATGTTCAAAATAATAATCGAAAAAATCAAGCGGCCCGCATGTTACAGGTTTATCAGGATTAATCAATGGATATTTCGGATTATAACTTCCAATAAATTTTTTTACTTTATCATCTTCATAAGTAGTAACCGTTTCCAGCGCATGACTGATAATAAATCCGTCCAGAGTAACCATTGCCGGGAGCAAAACATCCGGATGTTCGGCAATTTTTAAAGCCTGTATTACATTATCATACGCTTCCTGCGAATTCTCGCTGAAAAGCTGAATCCACCCTGAATCACGGCAGCCCATTGTATCGCTATGGTCACAATGAATATTTATCGGGCCTGACAACGCGCGGTTAACAACAGGCATAACAATAGGCAAACGATAAGACGCCGCAATATAAACTATTTCCCACATATAAGCCAAACCGTTGGCAGATGTGGCAGTCATTGCCCGCACCCCGCCGGCAGATGCGCCGACAGTGGCGCTCATAGCGCTATGCTCGCTGTCCATCGTAAGAAATTCAGTATCGACCTGGCCGTTAGCCGCGTAATCAGCATACTTCTGCATTATACCTGTCTGAGGCGTAATAGGATATGCGGCCACTACCTCCGGATTTATCTGTTTCATCGCGTATGCTACGGCCTCATTCCCAGTCATCGCTTGTCGCATTTTAACTCCTATATTAAAGTTTACTTCGTAGGTTGGGTTTTACTAAACCCAACATTATCTTCTATAAATAGTTGGGTTTCGCAAGCTCAACCCAACCTACAAATCCCATCATTCCTCTTTCACCATACTGATTGCTTTTGCTTTAGGCGGACATTCTTTGGCGCAAATACCGCATCCTTTGCAATGATTATAATCGAATTTCTCAAATTTCCCATTTTTTAAAATAATCGATGAATCGGGACAATATATCCAGCATATAAGACAATTAGTGCATTTTGTCGGATCATGGACCGGCTTAAAAACCCGCCATCCCCCGGTCTTATAATTAACAGAATTACCGGGTTCCAAAATCAAACCGCCAATGGGTATCTCTCCCCAGGTTTTATTGCTCACCTTTAACCTCCTGATATGCCCTTCTGATGGATAAAATATTCCCTTCCAATATCTCAGGACGAAATTTCCTGGAATATTTTTCCCTAAAATCTTTAACAACAACTTCAATACTCAAAATCCCCGTCGCCCTCACTAACGCCCCAACCATAGGGGTATTGGGGATCGGTTTTTTTATGCCTTCAATTGAAATCTTTGTCGCGTCAACAGTAAAAATTTTTCTTCCCTGCAATTTTAATCTTTCGCGCATATCTTTTGGCGAATGAGGGGTATTAATAATTATAATCCCATCTTCTTTCAATCCCTCTATTACATCAATAGCCCCAATCAAAGAAGAGTCTAAAACTACCACTACATGCGGGTTTTCTATATTGTTATGAATATTAATAGGTACAGTATCAATACGGGTAAACGCTCTGATAGGCGCACCCATACGTTCAGCGCCGTATTCCGGATTTGCCTGAACATATTTCCCGCCGGTAATCGCGGACTCAGCCAAAAGCTTAGCCGCTGTAACCACTCCTTGTCCACCGCGTCCATGCCAACGAATTTCTAACATAACATCCTCCGTAAATCGTAAATTGTAAAACGTAAAAAGTACATAGTCTTAAGCTGTTCCCAATTCACGATTTACATTTCACGTTTCACGTTCTACATAAAACCGTGAATTATAAAACGTAACAAATCTAAAAAAGAATTGTATAACAAATTAACTTATCATGTCAAGGATATTTCGCCACGCGACATTTCACTGCGGCCGCTTATAGCTCTCATCAAAGTAATCTCATCCGCGTATTCCAAATCAGCGCCCATGGGAAGCCCGTGCGCTAACCGTGTAATCTTTACGTCAAAAGGTTTTAACTGTTTCGCGATATATAGCGCGGTCGCCTCCCCTTCCACATTAGGATTAATAGCCAAAATGACCTCTTTAATGCCGCCTTTTTTAATTTTTTCCACCAAGCTATCTATTTCTATATTATCCGGACCCAATCCGTCAAGAGGAGAAATCCGTCCCAGTAAAATATGATAAACTCCGCGGAAACCCCTCGTTTTTTCAACCGCGATTAAATCATTAGGCTCTTCCACCACACAAATGGTTTCTTTGTCCCGCGCCGTATCGGCGCAAATATTACAAATCTCAACTTCCGTGAGATTATTACAAATCGAACAATAATGAGTTTTATTCTTAACTTCCTGAATGGCAAACGCCAGCGATTCAGCTTCTTCTTTTTGCATTTTCAAAATAAAAAATGCCAGGCGCTGGGCAGTCTTCGGGCCTACACCGGGAAGTTTATTCAATTCGTTTATTAATTTTTCAAAAGTATCTGAATAAAGTTGCATAAAAAACTCAAGTCACTTTTATAGGTCACCAGTTTTATTGTCATTCCGAGCGATGTAGGGGCGACCCTATGTGGTCGCCCTGTAGAAGAGGGCAGCCACGCAGGGCTGCCCCTACAAAACAAAGATTTCTCCCTTCGGTCGAAATGACAATGCTTCTCTTCACTGGTGACATCTTTAAATCAATCCCGGCAGATCAGGAATATTTAATCCATTGGTTACCTTGCTCATCTCAGAAGAAACCATTTCCTGAGAGTTTTTCAAACCTTCATTTACCGCCGCAAGAATCAAATCTTCAAGCATTTCTATATCCTGAGGATTTACAACCTGTTGTTCAATTTTTATCTGACGAAGATGCTGTTTACCGTCAAATATTACTTTAACCATCCCGCCCCCGCTCGAGGCCTCCACAGTTTTACTTTCCAGTTCTTTTTGCATCCTTTTCATATCAGCCTGCATTTTCTGAACTTGCTGCAACATCGATGCCATTTTACTCATCCAGCTTCTCCTTTTCTAAATAGTCTAGTTAAATAATTTTTTCGGAATGACAGCACTACAAATCTACAAAACCAACCAACCGGCGAGTGTATTATATCATAACTACGATTCTACCGCACCTTTGAAAACCGGACATATTTTTCCACCGCCTCTTTAAATTCATTCATTTCCGTTTCGGTATAAGGCTGGACTTTTTTTAAATTAACGTCCAATGTGTCGTAAGGATTAAAATTTTGCAAAACAAATTTTTCCGCGCCTTTTATCTCTTTCGCGATCGCGATTAATCCTTCTTTTCCTAAATATCCGGGAACTAACGTTGTTCTGAATTCATAACCAATTTTACCATCTAAAAGCAGGTTTATACTTTCTTTAATCTTTGATAAATCCACATTAGTCTGTGTAATAATATTATACCGTTCATCCAGCGGAGCCTTTAAATCCATCGCGGCATAATCGATTAAATTTTTGCCAAATAAATTCTTTAATAAATCAGGGAACGCGCCATTTGTATCCAGTTTTACCAAAAACCCGAGCGTTTTTATCTCCTCAATCAAACCGGATAATTCCGGGTTCATCGCGGGTTCTCCGCCGCTTATACAAACCCCGTCAATCCAGCCTTTATAACACAATAACTTTTTTTTAATTTCTCCCCAAGGGATATCAGGCAAATCCCCGCCGCCAGATACCAGTTTATGGTTGTGGCAAAAAACACATTTAAAATTACAGCCCGGCAAAAAAATAACAGAAGTTATCTTTCCATCCCAGTCTACAAGAGAAGTTTCTATATAACCTTTTATCTTCACAAAATAATTCCTCTATGATATAATACCATACTTTATTTTGAAAAACCATATGATAGTGCTAATAAAAATTTCTCGCTTTGCTCGAAATGACAAATGCGGGTCAAAATAACAATTAACACTACCACCTATATGAAAAGGAGAATAAATTATGAAAAAATTTTTTGTTTTATCTTCTCTTTTATTCGCTTTGGCCGCCGGTTATGTGAGCGCGTACGAATTCCCCGATAAGGTTGTTATTGACAAGGATTTTGCCGTGGCAAAAATCGGTGAAGACGAAATCAAAATGTCGGAAGTAGTGGTCTCAGCCAATCAATTAAATAAATTTTTGAAGGATAATTTTGTAAAGAGCTCCGAATGGAGGTTCAATTATGTCCGAGAATTTGTGGTAAGAAAAATGCTTGCGAAATATGCTGTTAAACACGGATTTGACAAAAATGAAGACATAAAATATCAAACCAACAACTCGAAAACGCAGATATTGTCCAATGCCGTCGTCAATAAGGAACTGTCTGAAAAATTTAATGTTACGGAAAAAGACAGGGAACAATATTATGAAGAAAATAAAACCAAATTTGTGGAATCTGCGAAAATAAAAATACGACATATACAGCTGACTGACAAAGAAAAAGGTGACGGTGTCCTATCCCGCCTAAAAAAAGGGGAATCTTTTAACGAGCTTGCAAAGGAAGTCTCCGAAGATGAGAACACAAAAGATAACGGCGGGCTTTTAAACGACTACCTATCGGTAGATATGCCGCCAATGGGAATCCCTGGAATAAATTCTGAAATAATAAAAGAACTTTTCACTCTAAAAAAAGACGAAATAAGCCAGTTGATTCAGATAGAAAAGGCATATCATATTTTTCAAATAGAAGAGATTATTCCAAGCCTCCAAAAACCATATGCCGAGGTTAAACAACAAATTAGCTTTGAGGCGGAGAAAGATATCAAAGATAAAATCATTTCGCAGCTTATTGGAAAGATAGCTGATGAATTGTTGGTAACCATTAATGAGACGGAGATTAAAAAGGAATTATCCGGCGAACAAAAGCAGTAATCGGTTATCAGAACTAGTGAAAAGTGAAGAGACTACATTTCGAGTGAACAATCCATCAGTATAAGATTCCTCACTTCGTTCGGAATGACAACGAAGCCGTTCAGAATGACAACCCCACCGAACAGTCTGTCATTTCGACCAAAGGGAGAAATCTTTCTTCAACCGCAGGCTAAAGCCTGCAGCTACCTTGTGACTTGTAACCTTTCCTAACTTGTAACCTTATCTATCCCCGGCACTTCGCCCCGCCATGAATTAATTTCATCGCCGTTCTGATTGGTTAAAAGAATAGACGGCGTGGAAAGAACAGTATAAAAGCTCGCTTCGGCTAGGCCTGTGTCAGCATCTACATCGAAATATTCCACTTTCATACCTTTTTCCTGCAATTTCCGTCCTAATTCTTTAGCCGCTGGGCAGAGCGGGCAATCTCTTTTTGTAAATATTTTTATTTTATTCATAAATAAACACTCGACCTTGTTAAAACACAGAGTACGTGTTAAAGCTCTTTATATTCCATGGGTACCAAAATTTGTATCCCTGCGGCGGTCAATTAATTCCCCAAGCTTTCCCTTATTCCAACTTGAGATTCTTGTAAAATACCCGGTAATCCGCGTAATACCGTCAACATCCACAGAACCGCAATATGAACATTCAGTAGATAACCCGCGTGTAGTTTTGCTGCAAACATTACAAGACGTAAATTCAGGAGAAAACGCGATCTGAGCGTTCTGGGTATTGCGAAATGTCTTAACGACAAAATTCGCTATGGATTCAGGCGATGGACGGCTTTCTCCCAGCCAGACATGAGTTAAAGCTCCAGCGTCAATCAGAGGGTGAAATAACCCTTCTTGGCTGACCCGATCGATTGAACTGATATCTATCCCAACATTCAAATAAGTGGAATTTGTATAATATATTTCCTGCTTATCGACATTGCCTTTGATAACCTCTTTGGTCTCATTGGGGAAATGCCGCATATCAAGTTTCGCGAAACGGTACGCGGTGGATTCTGCAGGAGTCTGCTCTAAAACAAATTTCATGCCATACTGTTTGTTTAATTCTTTCGCCTTCAAATTCATATGAGCTATAATTTTTAACCCGAATTTCAACACATCGGCGCCCTGATGCAATTGTTTCCCAAAATGATATTGAACCATTTCGTTCAATCCGAGAATTCCAAGAAGATAAGTGGCGCGATGCATTCGTAAATACGGGTAATCATCGCGTTTCATTGCCAACATTGCGAGCGGGCCTTTGCTTCCGAGGGCGAGAATTTTTTCTATAAAATTCTTTTTTTCTTTATGCGCCTGGCATGTCAGCTCAAGCTGTTTGTCAATCAGCGCGAAAAGTTTCGCGTCATCATGCTTTGCAAGATAGGCAAGCCTCGGCAGATTAATCGTAACATTCTGAATCGCGGAATATCGCATACGCCACGGTTCTTTCGCGTCGTCAAAATCTTTTCCTTCAAGTTTAAACGACAAACGGCAGCATTCGCTTATTTTTGCGGTATCCCCGCGGTCAAAAACAAAATATGTATTTCCCTTCTCAGCAGCTACTTCAGAAATATGGTTCAAAAATTTCTCGTGGCCTTCGGTTTGGAAAAATCTTTCTGTCATATGAACTAACGGTTTTGGGAAGAAAAACGGCCTCCCAACACCATCACCCTCTTTATAAATATCAAATAACGCCCACGCGAAATCCTGGGCAGGTTTCAAATATTCCGCGTATGTTTTCCCTGTATAAATCCCTCCCGGACCAAGCGCGGGCACATCCGCGAAATGTTTCGGTATCTCCCAGTAAAGATTTATATCGCTGAATATCGCCTGTCCGCCGCGGGCTACCGCCTGCTGAGAATACTCAAAAATAAGCATTTGCGCCAATTGACGCATATCGCTTTTTGACATACCGACCAAAAACGGAGCAAAAAATATATTTACCGCGTCCCACCCGATGGCCCCGGCAAAATGGCCCTGAAGCGCGGCTGACATTTTAACCATCTGGGCCAATAAAACTTCCGGATGTTTTGGCGGCTTGGCAATAGAAAGGGCGTTTGGCAAATCCAGCCCGAATTTTTTAACATATTCAACCGACTGTCCTGAACAATACGGCCTGTCAACAAAACCTAAATCATGAAGATGAATGTCCCCTTTTATATGCGCGTCCGAAACTTCCGCTGTAAAAACATTAAGCAGCGCGAACTCTTTTTTAATATTCTCAGCCAGTGTCATGTTCGTAGCCTCGGGATTATGAGGAACATTAGCATTCTCACAATTCCGGGTAACAATAATCTGCTCCGCGTCAAAAACAGGAACACCAAGCCGCGTATGCTTTTTGCGTTCATTCTCAAATCCGTATTCAATCAATTTAGTATTAACAAGTTCGCGGATAAGGGGCGAGGTAATCATCTTAATCTTTGAATTTATTATCTGTTCTTCCACATCCTGAGAAATTTTTCTGGCATAAGCGAAATCCAGCCCTGTCTCCCGGATCAAGGCGTTTATGATGCGGTATTTATCCCATCCAACAATATCTTCATCCGAAGTTCTGACAAAAAGCGCAAGGTCGGTCGAATCACCCGATAAAGACATCCTCTCATCTCCCAAAGCCTCTGTTTTTGTCTTACGGATTTCACTTCTTCTTGCCCTGTATAAAATATAAGCCTTAGCTGTCATGGCATGTCCCATCTCAATTAAAACTTTTTCCACTATATCCTGTATTTCCTCAACACCCGGCGACTTGTCTTTATATAACTTTTTCAGATACATAGCAACGGCATTAGATATTTCCTCTGCCAATAACCTATTCTCTCCGCCAACTGCCCGCGCGGCTTTGTAAATCGCTTCGGCAATCTTAGCCTGATCAAAATCCACTACCTCTCCATTCCGCTTTCGGACACGTTTCAAAACAGGTTCCATTTTTACCCCCAAATTTTCTCTCATTATATTAAAAATCTTTAATTGTCATTCTTTGACATTACTTTTTTTATTCTAGTTGTCTTATTTATTCTTGTCAATATTATTCTTGTTAAATATATTTTTTAATAAATCCTCAGCCAGCTTTTTTCTCTCATTTACTTTAACCGCGTTTTTATCCGGATCAATGATATAAGTTTTGCCATCCCCTTTTACAGTTGATAAATTGTTGGCCACAATTAAATCCGCACGGGAATCCAGCATACTTTTATAAGCAATTTCAATTAATTCTTTATCGGATGTTTCAACCTCTAATTTGAATTTGACTAAGAATATGGAAGGATCGAAAGTTTTAACCTTATCCGCTATTTTTACGGTAGGTTTTAATTTGATCGTTAAATTTTTCCTGCCTGATTTAATTTTGCCGTCACCAATTTTTTTGGGCCGATAATCTGAAACAGCCGCCGAATGGATCAGAACATCATATTTTTTGCTTCCAACTTCCTTCTCGACTAAATCATATAATTCATCAAAATATTTGAAACCAATAACCTTAATTTTCTCTTTGAGTTTTTTATCCAGGGATACACTTCCGTAACCCATAAGAAGAGTTACGATAGCTCCCTTTTTACTCGCGTATTTCGCGATTTCCAAGCCGGTCCTGCCGCTAAAAATATTGGTTATTACTCTCACTCTGTCAATAGCAACCCACGTTGACCCTGCGGAAATAAGAATTTTCTTGCCTTTTAGAAAGTTTTTCATTTTTTTACAACTTTCACAATATCTTCAACTTTCGCCAAGGCTCCTTCACCATAATCGCCGCAAGCCAACCTGGCAGATCTGGGAGGAATAATTACAAAATTATTTTCCTGTAAAATCTTTACATTTTTTCGAAGTATTTTGTTCTTCCAAATATTTGTATTCATCGCGGGGGCGACAAATTTACAAACGGTATCCGGCAATGAAATTACAGTGGTGGTAAGAAGGTCATCTGCTATGCCGCCGGCAATCTTTCCTATAATATTCGCGGTGGCGGGAACAATAATTAAAATATCAGCCCATTTTGACAAAGAAATATGTTTAATATCTCTATCAACGCCAAACATATCAAAATACACCTGATTACCCGTTAAAACCTGAAATGTAAGAGGTGTAATAAATTCCATGGCGGACTTAGTCATAATAATTTTTACATCATCCCCTCTTTTCCGAAAAAGGTTTATTAAATCAGCGGTTTTATAAGCGGCGATGCCTCCCGTAACTCCTATAAGAATATTTTTTGCCATTATAATGCTCCTATGTTTTAGCCAGTCGTCAGTCGTTGGTATATCTTGGTAGCCGCAACCTTTAGGTTGCGCCGATGACGCTGACAAACGCAGGCTAAAGCCTGCGGCTACCTTCGACTATCGACTAACGACTGACAATTGTTCATTATATCTTTTTTTCCAAATTTTGTATATAAATTATTATTTTATGGTAGAATTCTACTTTATGTTCATTCAACCTATTTATACTCCCCATAAAAACCGTCCAATGCGAGTGGCCGGTTTCATGTCCGGCTCGGGGACTAATCTTATAAAAATTATTGAATGGGAGAAACAATCCCGATATAATGTTAGTGTAATATTTACAGACAATAAAAATAGCGGCGCAAAAACAATTTCAGACAAATTTAATATTCCACTAGAGGTATTTGACATTATTGATTTTTATAAATCGAAAGGTCATTCCGATAAAAAGGATTTATCTCTTCGCAGTGGATTTGACAGTGAAATAGTAAAAATTTTGAAGAAATACAACATTGATTTAATCGCGCTGGCGGGATACATGAGCATAGTCACTCAACCGCTTTTGGATGCGTTTGATGGAAGGATAATCAATGTTCATCCCGCGGACTTATCCATTAAAACAGACGGTAAAAGGAAATATACAGGACATCACGCAGTTCGTGACGCGATATTGGCAGGCGAAAAAGCGCTTCGCTCCACTACGCATATTGTAAGAAAAAATGTTGATTATGGTGAAATTCTTTTGATTTCTGAAGGGATTTCTGTTAATATACCCGACAAATTGTCATTACAGGAAACAGTCGACCGGCATCAAAATAGCCTTAAAGAAAATGGAGATTGGAAAATTTTCCCGTTAACTTTACAATATATCGCAGAAGGACGGTTGGGAATTGATGAAGAGGGAGTTACTTATTTTGATGATAGGCCATATCGAAATGGCTATAAATTATGAACAAAACCCTAAACTCTAAACTCGAAATACTAAACAAATCCGAAATCCAAAACTCAAAACAAGACGGTTCACGTTTTGTTTCGAGTTTATAGTTTTGAGTTTGTTTAGAGTTTAGGGTTTAGAATTTAGAGTTTAAACATAGGAGTCAATATGTTTTTATCAAACGAACAAAATAAAACTTGTCTTGCCGCTATTTTTGTTTTTCTCATAACCATGGGGATTTATCTTAAAACCCTGAATCCTTCTATCTGGTGGGAAGACAGCGGGGAATTAACTACTACACCTTATACGCTTGGAATTACTCATCCGCCGGGTTATCCTCTTTACACTTTTGTCACTAAGGCCGTAATGACTCTTATTCCTGTAAGTAATATTGGATTTCGGGGCAATATGGCAAATGCCTATTGGGGCGCTTTAGCTGCTGTTTTTATTTTTTTCATTGTCTTAAAAATAGAGAAAAAACTTATTAAAACAAATAAAATAGATCCAAAAATTTTATTTGGCGGGTATCTTCCTGCCATAGTTTCCGGTATTTTAGCCTCCACTGCCGGAACAATATGGTTATATTCAATCACATCAGAGGAATATTCGCTCAATTTGTTTCTTATGACGCTGCTTACTTTTCTTTTTTTTGTGTGGGAAGAAAAGAAAGATGTTAGATACATATTCTGCATCTCTTTTATTTATGGGATGAGTTTTGCCAATCACCAGCAAGCAGTTTTATTTTTCCTGCCATTTTTATATTTTACCGCAGTGACAGATTTTAAAACCGTTTTTACATGGAAAAATATTATTGTTATCGTATTTTTATTTATTCTTGGACTTAGCGCCTATTCATACATGCCGATTCGGTCCAGTCAACATCCGTTTTTAAGCTGGGGAACGCCTCATACATGGGATGGATTTAAATTTTCCATTCAACGAGCCCAATACGGACCGCTTCAACGAATGCGGGATATAAAAACATGGGTTGAACAGATAAACAGACTGGGATTTGTTGAACAATTTAATATTTATATCTTTGTTCTCAGTTTTCTGGGATTATATCGAATGCTGCGGAAAAATTTAAAATACACTATATTCCTTTCGCTTGCCACCGTATGCAGCGGGTTATTTTATCTTTTTCTGGTAAACCCTCCCAATCCCGGACATATGATTCATTTAATGCGTAAATTTTTGCTTCCTTTGTATGCTTTATGCGCTATATGGATAACTTACGGGTTAAGTTTTATATTGGAAAAAATTTACCTTTTGGTCAATAGAACTAAACACATCAGTCAAAGAGTATGGGCGCTTTCATTAATTCCGTTTTTTCTTTTGCCTATGACTAATTTGGCTGCACACTACAAGACTTATGATTATCACAAAAGTTATTTCACATATGATTTTGTTTATAATATGGCTAATACCCTTGAAAAAGACAGCGTTGTTTGGGGATTTCTTTCCAATGACACATTTAACTGGTGGTTTTATAATTTTTCTGAAGGCCGAAGATTGGATATAGTTAACATCCATCAACGAATGATAACACTGCCTTGGTATTTTCAACAAACAAAAAATAATTACCCGCAGGTAGTTATGCGTCATAATGAATTTTTAGACTGGAATCTGATGCAGGATTTGATATATCGATCAGTAATTTTTACAAAAGATTTCATGATAGATAATCCCAACCGGAATTATTATTACACCTTTTTCAGCAAAGATTACCTTCCAAAACGGTATCCAATAATTCCGAAGGGAATTCTTTTCCGTGACTATGGCGGAAAAAGTAACGAACCAATCAATGAGTCAACTTGGTTAACATACCGTTATAGAGGGTTAGATTTGAATAAAGTCCCAAGATGCGACAGAGATAATGATTTTCTAAGTTTTGTTGAAACGTTACACGGCTATTGGTCCCAAAAATATATACAGGAGGAAAATTTCGAATTAGCAATATACCATTATCAAATATTATCCCGTATCCGCCCGGATTCGCCGCATATCCTTTATTCGCTGGGTTACGCGTATTCCAGGATTAATCAACAAAACTCGGCTATAAGGGAATTTAAAAGATTTTTGGAGGTGGCCGACCCTGCCGTTCAAGAAACTATAAATGTCAGAAACTGGTTGAATGTGGTTCAACCTCATGCAATATAGAGGTATTTGGAAGGCCGTCATTCCCGCGTAGGCGGGAATGACGACGATAGATATGACTGCCAGCATAGTAACATCCAACAGCAGTAAAAATCCCTGCAATAACGTCAATAACATAATGGAATCCGCAATACACTGTGGCAATCGCGAGAAAAATAACATCAATCAAAAAGAAAAAAAATAATTTGCGGTTATATTTATAAGCAAAAAACACAACGATTAAAGCTACAGCTACGTGAGAACTCGGAAATGCCGCCCCCGGTTTTTCAAAATACGCGTAAATAAAATTCATCAGAGGCACAAACGCTTTCCCTTCCATTTTTGGCAGCCCCCAAATCAAAGGGCCGACTACAGGCAGAAATATATAGATTAAATAACAAAAATAGAATGTAAAACTTGTTACAAAAATAAAATGGCAAAATTTTTTCAAATCTTTTTTGTAAAGTATAAAACCAAGTATCGGGACAAGAAGATAGTAGCTAAAATAGAAAAAATGCAGGCATTCTTTTAACCAGATATAACTAAATTTTTCCGCGAGCCAGATACTCGGCTGAGACTTGAATATCGCGAATTCTATATTTTGGAAAAATCCATCTAAATTTTCTTTAAAAAAGATGTGATTTAAACGGCCTGTCTCTTCATACAAAAACGTATAAAGAATAGGAGGATACCAAAAACGAAAAAATTTAATGATTTTATTGCCAGGATTGTTCTCGAAAAGAAAAATCAAAAAGAATATTGTTCCAATAACAAACAGATGGCTAAAAACAAAAATAGTTCCTCCTGAAATATGAGGAAAAAACAGAAGAATTATTATTAAAACTGTTATTAAATAACCCAGAGTAAATTTATCGGTTAAATTAAATTTCATGATTGTCATTTCGACCGAAGGGAGAAATCTTTCTTCAATAAATCCCCCTATTTCCCCCTTTGCAACCTGCCTGCGGTAGGCAGGAAGGGGGATTAAGGGGGATTTGCCCCTACAACAGATTCCTCG